>JADLHV010000237.1 GCA_020848595.1 Bacteroidia bacterium | reverse complement strand
GCAACGATAGATAGAATAGCCAAAGCAATTAATGGAAAAGTCATACTAACTGGCGATTCATGTAAATGATGTTCTTGTTCGTGGGTCCCTCTAAATTTGCCATGAAAAGTAAGAAACAATAAACGGAACATGTAGAAGGCAGTCATGAGAGAAACAATCATTCCTACAATATATAGTAACTTGTTGTGTTCGAAAGTAGCCGCTAAAATTTGGTCCTTACTAAAAAAACCTGCTAAAGGCGGTATACCTGAAATAGCAATTGTCCCGATTAAAAAAGTCATGTAAGTAATAGGCATTTTCTTTTTTAGTCCACCCATTTTACGAATGTCTTGTTCTCCACCCATGCTATGAATAACACTACCGGAGCCAAGAAACAGTAAAGCTTTAAAGAAAGCGTGTGTAACAACATGAAAAACAGCAGCAGAATAAGCACCCATACCGAGCGCTAAGAACATTAAACCTAATTGACTAACCGTAGAGTAGGCCAGTACTTTTTTGATATCGTTTTGAAATAAACCAATACTTGCGCCAAGTAATCCAGTTGCAGCACCAATAATGGCAACGAACTCAAGAGTTTCTGGAGTTAAACTAAACATTATATTGGTACGTGCTACCATATAAATACCAGCAGTAACCATTGTAGCGGCGTGTATTAAAGCGGAAACAGGAGTTGGACCCGCCATTGCATCAGGTAGCCATGTAAACAAAGGAATTTGAGCGCTTTTACCCATGGCACCAATAAATAAGCAAACTGTTATAATGGTCATAATTTGCGGACTAAAAGAAGTTCCAGCTATAAAACCATTTGAAAAGAGCTTTGTGAAATCTAGTGTATCAAAGGTGATAAAAATTAAACACATAGCAATCAAGAAACCTAAGTCACCAACACGGTTCATTATAAATGCTTTTTTTGCTGCGTTATTATTTGCATCTACTTTAAACCAAAAGCCAATTAACATAAATGAACAAAAACCAACACCTTCCCAACCTATGAACATTACTAAGAAATTGTTGCCTAGAACAAGCAACAACATGAAGAATATGAATAAATTAAGATATGCAAAAAATCTTCTGAAACCATCGTCGTCTTTCATATATCCAATAGAAAAGACGTGAATTAAAAATCCAACTCCAGTTATTACTAGTAAGAATATGGATGATAAATGATCACAAAGGAAAGTTAAACTTGCATTGAAATTGCCAGCAAGTATCCAATCAAATATTTTAACTTCTACTGGAGCATGAGACAATTGTGCTACAAATATGATTATAGAATCAATAAAACTTAATAATACACCAGTACAGGCAAAAATTGCTGCATGCATTTTAGTGAGTTTTCTGTTAAGAATTCCGATGATGGCAAAGCTGATCAGCGGGAATAAGGGGACGAGTTTTACGAGTTGTTCCATTCTTTTATTTTTTCCTTACGACTGATTTTACCATTTAAGTTGATTGAGCACTTCCGTGTCAGATGTTTGAGCATTTCTGTAAACCATTATGAGAATCGCTAGTCCGACTGCTACCTCAGCTGCGGCAACTGCCATAATAAAAAATACAAATACTTGACCTGAGTTGTCGCCTAAATAGGATGAAAAGGCAACGAGTAATAAGTTAACGGCATTTAACATAAGTTCAATGCACATAAAAAGCACTATAGCATTTCTTCTTATCATTACACCTAATGCACCTATACCAAAAAGTGCAGCACATATATAAATGTAATTATTGAGAGGTATTCCGGATATTAATACTTGTACGTCTTGCATTATTGTAAGTTCTTTTTAGATAAATAGACCGCGCCTACCATTGCGGAAAGGAATAAAATTGAAGATATTTCGAATGGCAATAAGAATTGATTAAACAATACTTTACCTAATTGTTCTACAGTTCCAATTCCACCGACATTATTAGCAATATTACTTGGAGCAATAGCTTCGGCTTCTTTAAGAGTACCAATTAAAGTGACCATTAATAAACCTATGGCTACAAAAGATATAATTTGAATATAAGGTTTTTTATGTGGTTCGGCTTCTTTATTCAGATTCAACATCATTATGACATAAAGGAACAAAACCATTATGGCGCCTGCGTATACAATGATATGGACTGCTGCTAGAAATTGAGCACTTAAAAGAAGATAGTGACCTGCTATTGCAAAAAATGTCATTATCAAAGAAAGGACGCTGTATACTGGGCTCTTAGAAAACACCACCATCAACGCACTGATTAGAGCTACAAAGCTCAGGAACCAGAAGATATATTGCGAGATACTCATTGACTTTTTACGAAATATTTATTTGTCTTGTTTTTGTTGTTGTAACTGTTAATGTTTCTTCGCTTTTCCAAGCATTTTATCGAGATAAGTTTTATTATGCTTGAAATGTTTGTCTTTCTTAAATTCTAATACAGCTGGTGTTTGTCTTTTACTAACATCTACTCTCTGATCGATAGGTTCTACCAGTTTATCTTTACCATAAATAAATTCATCTCTTTCGAAAGTACTTGGCACTATTCTATCAGTTAAAAATATAGCTTCTTTAGGACAGGCTTCTTCGCATAAGCCGCAGAAAATACATCTGAGCATATTGATTTCATAAACCGATGCATATTTTTCTTCTCTATATAAATTCTCTTCACCTTTCTTTCTTTCATTCGCTGTCATGGTAATTGCTTCAGCTGGGCAAGCCACTGCGCATAAACCACATGCAGTGCAGCGTTCGGCACCAGATTCATCGCGTTTTAAAACATGCTGACCTCTATATACTGGGGCAAATTCCCTTTTTACTTCAGGGTATTTAACCGTCGCTTTTTTCATGAAAAAGTGTTTTATAGTGATACTAAGACCGCTGAGTATGGCTGGAAAATAAGCCTTCTCAAACCAGGTCATTTCTCTTTTTACTACTTGTTTGCTTCTGTTTGTTAACATTTCTTTAATCAGTTTATGTTATAATCAAATTTTACCTAGAAACCACATGGTCAATCCTGTTATAAATATATTTACCAAAGCTAAAGGTAAGAGAACCTTCCATCCGAGGTTCATTAGTTGGTCGTATCTAAATCTTGGTAATGTCCATCTTACCCAGAAAAAGAAGAATACAAAACCGAGTACTTTCATGAAAAATACAATTGTTTGTACAATAGTAAGCCAATTGCCTTCTAATCCTAATTCATGTTGGAAAGGGAAATTATAGCCACCAAAATAGAAACTAACAATTACGGCTGAAGAGATAAACATATTGATGTACTCGGCAAATAAGAAGAAGCCAAGTTTCATGGATGAATATTCGGTATGATAACCACCAATTAATTCTGTCTCACATTCAGGTAAATCGAATGGTGCACGATTAGTTTCGGCAAATGCACAGATTAAGAATATAACAAAACCTAATGGTTGATACACGATATTAGCAAATCCCGCATCTTGTTGTTGAACGATTTCTTTTAAACTTAAAGTGCCAGTAGTCATTACTAAAGCTATAATAGCTAAACCCATAGCAATTTCGTAACTAATCATTTGAGATGAAGCACGAATAGCACCAAGGAGAGAATATTTATTATTAGAAGCCCATCCACCAATCATGATACCATATACACCTAATGAAACGACACCAAATAAATAGAGAATACCAATATTTAAATCTACGATTTGTAAATTGAATGTTTGCCCACCTAAAGTAATATCTCCGCCCCAAGGAATAACTACACCAGTCATTAAGGCAGTGAGCATAGAAATACAAGGGCCTAGAATAAATAACCATTTGTTAGAAACCGATGGGATTATTTCTTCTTTCATAAACATCTTAACAGCATCTGCTAGAGGTTGTAGCAAACCTCCGGGACCTGCTCTATTGGGTCCAACCCGATCTTGCAAGAATGCCGCAACTTTGCGTTCTCCCCAAGTAGAATAGGTAGCAACCAATAAAGTGATTGCAAAGATGATAAGTACGATAATGGCTTTTATAAGCAGTGGATCCATATTTTATTTTACTGGTTATTAGGGTCGAGTGCTCCGTCTCCGAGTTCAAATTTTACTCCATGAGGTTTAGCACCCATCATTTTCATGGTGGTTTTCTGTATTGATCTTAAAGATTCATAATGGTTGGCCGATATAACAGAGTGTCTGCTAATATCACTTGGTCCTTCAATGACCCAATCGTTAAGGTGTTTTTTCTCAAATCGACAATCATTACAAATCCAAGCTGTAGAGCCGTCCTCATTATCAATAACTTCTCCAAATTGGTCTTTTCTTGCGGTTACACGGAGTACTTCGTCGCCTTGATTCCACAATCTAACCTTGCCACAACATTTGTCACAATCTCTATGAGCATCTACAGGATTAGTATACCAAACACGGCTTTTAAATCTGAAGGTTCTATCTGTTAGAGCACCAACCGGACAAACATCAATCATATTTCCAGAGAAATCATTGTCAATAGCTTTTTCAATATAGGTTGAAATTTCGGCATGTTCGCCTCTATTAATTACGCCATGGCATCTACCATCAGTGAGTTGATCGGCTACTTTTACGCAACGATAACACAAGATACAACGATTCATGTTTAATTTGATGGTATCACCAAAATCCATTGGTTCGTACTCTCTTCTTTCAAATTCATTTCTTGTACCTTCTTTGCCATGTTCGTACGACAAATCTTGCAAATGACATTCACCTGCTTGGTCGCATACAGGGCAATCTAAAGGATGATTCATTAATAGAAATTCGACGACCCCTGCTCGAGCCTCTAAATTCTCTTGAGAAGTAATATTGCGTACAACCATGCCATCCATCACATTTGTGCGACAACTAGCTACAGGTTTAGGCATAGGGCGAGGGTCCTTTTCGGAACCTTGCTCAACTTTCACGATACAAGTACGGCAATATCCTCCGCTTGTCTTCAATTTACTGTAGTAACACATTGCAGGAGGTACGATATCTCCTCCAATCATACGCGCAGCTTGAAGAATAGTAGTACCTTCTGGTACTTCAATTGGAATGTCGTCTATGGTGATTTTAGGCATTGTTCAATTGTTAAATAATTTTTATTAGTTTTTCAGTCTGTAATAGTGTTTAATATCTTTGATACTATCAGGGTTAGTGACGTAGGCTTCAAATTCTGGTCTGAAATGTCGAATTGCTGCTGCCACTGGCCATGCTGCTGCTTCTCCTAAAGGACAGATAGTTTTTCCTTCAATTTTACTTTGAATGTCCCATAGTAAATCTATATCTGCTAGAGTCCCTCTGCCATCAAGTATTTTTTCTAGAATACGCTCCATCCAACCTATGCCTTCGCGACACGGACTGCACTGACCGCAGCTTTCATGATGATAGAATCTTGAGAAAGTATAGAGATTTTTTACAATTGAAGTCTCTTCATCCATAACAATGAAACCACCCGAGCCTAACATAGTTCCACTTATAAAACCGCCATCACCTAAGCTCTCATAACTCATTAATCGAGGCTCACCGTTAACAGTTTTTAAAATCAATTCTGTCGGTAAAATTGGCACTGAAGAACCTCCAGCAACAACGGCTTTCATTTTACGTCCACCTCTTATACCACCGCACCATTCTTCAGAATAAATAAATTCTTCTACAGGTAAACCAAGTTCTATTTCATACACTCCAGGTTTATTAATATGACCAGATGCAGAAATCAACTTCGTTCCAGTACTTTTTCCGATACCTATTTTAGCATATTCTTCGCCTCCCATTTCAATAATAGGGACAACGGCAGCTATAGTTTCAACGTTATTAACCACAGTAGGGCAACCATATAATCCTGCCACAGCTGGAAATGGAGGTTTTATACGAGGGTTACCTCTTTTACCTTCTAAACTTTCTAGCAGAGCAGTTTCTTCACCACATATATAGGCACCGGCACCAACTTGAACATATAAATCTAGATTAAAACCAGTTCCTAAAATATTTTTACCTAGATAACCAGCTTGATAAGCTTCATCGATAGCTTTTTCTAAAATATTAGCTACATAAAAGTATTCGCCTCTAATATAAATATAAGAAGTATTAGCACCCAAAGCAAAGCTAGATAGAATCATGCCTTCAACCAAAAGGTGAGGAATTCTTTCCATTAAGTAGCGGTCTTTAAACGTACCAGGTTCACTTTCATCTGCATTACAAACAAGATAGCGAGGAACCCCTTCGGGTTTAGCTAAGAAGCTCCATTTCATGCCAGTTGGAAATCCTGCTCCACCTCTACCTCTGAGTCCAGATTTTTTAACTTCTTCAACTATAGCATCGGGGCTTAAGTTTTTCAGTGCATTAGTTAGTACTGCGTAACCACCGTTTTCTTTATAGGTAGCCAAGGTATTAATACCTGGTATATGATCGTTCTTTAAAAGGAGTTTTTTGCTCATGCCTAACAATATCTGCTCTTTTTGTTTTCGTTTCTAAATTGGTCAAATAAGTTGTCGACCTTTTCGATAGTTAAATTTTCGTGATAATCTGCTCCAACTTGCATCATAGGTGCAGTACCACAACTTCCTAGACATTCTACTGCTTTTAAAGTAAACATACCATCAGGCGTTGTTTCACCTACAGATATGCCCAATTTATTTTCAATATGGTCTATAATATCTTCGGCACCACATAGCCAGCAACTACTAGTACGGCAAACTTCTATGAGGCAATTACCAACGGGTTCGAGATTAAACATCGAGTAAAAAGAAGCTACTTCATAGACTTCTATAGATTGAATGTTTAAAATTGAAGCAACATAATCCATGGTTTGTGGACTTAACCATCCATCAAATTCAGCTTGTGCAATATGTAGAATTGGGATAAGAGCTGATTTTTTTCTATCAGAAGGATAACGACTTATGATCTTTTGGACCTTTTCCATCGCTTCTTTACTGAATTGAATATCTTGGGTGTTTGTCATCATTACTTTTCTTTTATGCGTCGAGTTCTCCTGCTATAACGTTTAAGCTACTTAAGGTTAAAATAGCATCACTTAATAAACCATTAACAATCATTTCTGGGTAAGCTTGATAATAGATAAAACAAGGTCTTCTAAAATGCAATCTAAATGGGGTTCTACCACCGTCACTTACCAAATAAAATCCTAATTCGCCGTTACCACCTTCAACCGAATGGTAGACTTCACCTTTAGGAACATCAGTTTCACCCATTACAATTTTAAAATGATAAATAAGCGCTTCCATTTTACTGTAAACATCTTCTTTATCAGGTAGATAAAATTCTGGAACATCTGCATGGATAGGACCTTCTGGCATTTTTTCGATTGCTTGTTTTATGATACTAATGCTTTCCCACATTTCTTCGATACGCACCATAAATCGATCATAAGTATCGCCATTTTGTCCAATAGGAATTTTAAATTCAAAATCTTCATAGCTCGAATACGGCATAGCGACACGAACATCGTAATCGACACCTGCTGCTCTTAAATTTGGACCAGTAAATCCATAAGCTAAAGCTTTTTCAGCCGAGATAGGACCGCAATCTATTGTACGATCCATGAAGATTCTATTGCGTTCAATTAATCTTTGGAATTCACTTAAGAATTCAGGAAACTCTTTTAAGAAGATATCTAATTTCTTCCAAACTGTTTCATTAAAGTCGCGTTCCATTCCACCAATACGTCCAATATTAGTCGTTAAACGAGCACCACAAATCTCTTCAAATATCTCATAAATCTTTTCACGCATTTGAAAGAAATATAGAAAACCAGTAGTTGCTCCAGTATCTTGACCAATAATAGTTGTACAGATAACGTGATCAGAGATACGCGATAATTCCATGATAATTACCCTCATGTATTGAGCTCTTTTGGGCACTTCGCAACCAATAAGTTTCTCAACTGTCATATGCCAACCCATATTATTGATAGGAGAGGAGCAATAATTAAGTCGGTCTGTAATCGGAGTAACTTGATTATAAGGTCGGTGTTCGGCTAGCTTTTCAAAAGCTCTATGAATATACCCAACAGTAGGTTCAGCTTCCATAATAATTTCACCATCCATTTTAAGGATATTTTGAAATATACCATGGGTAGCAGGGTGAGTAGGACCGAGGTTAATTATATTATAGACTTTCTCTGAATTAGATGTCTGATTAAATTCTTCTTGTTTGTTCATCTTAAGTACGTCTTATCTACCGAACATTTTATCGTTTTTATCGTCTCTTGAACCGTCTTCTAAAGGATATTCTTTGCGCATTGGGAAATAATTCATTTCATCCATATTGAGTATACGTACTAAATTAGGGTGTCCAATAAATTTAAACCCAAAGAAATCATATTCTTGTCTTTCCATCCAATTGGCAGTGGGCCACAATTGTGTTAGGCTATTAATTTTCATATCCTCTTTTGGCATAAACACCTTGATACGAATGCGCTCATTGCTATTAAGATTATGTAATTGATACATCATACCAAATTCCTTATCGCCATTCTCTGGAAAATGCAGTCCACAAAGAGTTGTAAGAAATCCGAAATTTGCTTGTGAGTCGTTTTTCAGAAAAGTCATTACTTCAAGAAATTGCGATTTATCAAGTTCAAAAACTGGAAAATCGTATTCCAGAGAAGTACTAATTAAAGCATTAGGAAATTTTGCATTAATAAGGTTTTCGACCTTTTCTTTTAATTGTAGTGTCATCTCATTCGATACCATAAAGAGCCAATTTTGCTTTATATTCTGGAGAGTTTCTCATGCGTAAACCTTCTGACTTAGACAGTTCTTGAATTTTTAGAATTCCATCTAAAACTTGTTCAGGGCGAGGTGGGCAACCAGGTATGTAAACATCAACAGGAATGACCCTATCGATACCTTGCAATACACTATAAGTATCAAAAATGCCGCCACTGCTAGCACATGCACCCATAGAAAGCACCCATTTTGGTTCGGCCATTTGTTCGTAAACTTGTCTTAAAACCGGGGCTAGTTTTTTTGAAATTGTACCCATTACCATCAACAAATCAGCTTGACGAGGAGAGAAACTCAAACGTTCTGAGCCAAAACGCGATAAATCATAATGGGATGCCATTGTTGCCATGAATTCAATACCACAGCAAGAAGTAGCAAAAGGCAAAGGCCATAGCGAGTTAGCACGTGCTAATCCAACGACTTTTTCCAATGAAGTAGCAAAAAAGCCTGCACCTTCTAAGCCTTCTGGTTTATTTTCTGGTTTAATGTCAATTGTACTCATTGTAATTTATTTATTAAACAATTCAAAAGGGTTTGTGTTTTAATTATTCCCATTTTAATGCCCCTTTTTTAATGATATAAAGTAGTCCTAAAACTAAAAAACCCATAAACATAAACATTTCAATTAAACCTAAAACTCCAAGGTTTTTAAAATTAACTGCCCATGGATACATAAAAATAACTTCTACATCGAATAACACAAACAAAATAGCTACTAAAAAATACTTAATCGAAAATGGAGTTCTTGCATTACCCTGCGATTCTATTCCACACTCAAATGCTTCATCTTTAATTTTTGATTTTCTTTTTGGTCCCAAATAATGGGTAGCCAACATAGAAGTTACAATAAAACCCATGGCGGCAATAAACATGAATAAAATCGGAAGATATGTTTGAACGCCGTTCTCAGCTATTAGGAAAGTCATTTTTAAACGCTATTTATTTATGATGGGAGCAAAATTACATTTTATTTAATAAAGATGCCTGTCTGAATGAATTTATTTTCAGATTTTTTAACATGTGTCCTATACTGTAAAATTGTTAGTGTGCAGGCTGTTTAAACCTGAGCTTGAGTTATTTTTATATTAAACTCAATTTTTCAAGAATCATTAGAGGTTCGATAGGACGATTTTTGTGAATACATGCCGTTGTAATTTTGGCATTTAAGAGTATAACTTCATCTTGCACTCGAACAATTTGTTGATTAAATATTAATTTTAATCGACCTTCTCTTTCTACACCGGTTTTAACAATAAATATATCGCCACTTACCAATGATTTTTTATAGTCTATTTCGGCTCTTACAACAACTGCATCATAACCTTCTATATGTAATTGTTGAAAATTAACGCCTTTCGAATCTAAATATTCGTGTCTAGCATGTTCTAAATAATTCATGTAGGTAGAATTATTGACGATGCCTTGTAAATCGAGTTCGTAATCTCTTACTTTAAATTCTAGTTGATGTTCGTATTGAATATTACCCATTAAATTTTGTCATTGCTTGTCCAATACCTTCCAACATAAAAGATTTTATTGCATCACTAGCTTTTTGAATTTTTTCTTGGATAATGGGCATTTCATCTGCTTTCCATTTGCCAAGAACAAAATCCACTTGTCTGTGTTTATCAAAATGATTGCCAATTCCAAAACGCATTCGAGGATATTGTTGCGTATTTAATGTTTCTTCAATATTGCGCAAACCATTATGTCCGCCGTGACTGCCTTTTGAGCGAATTCGAATCATACCGGTATCTAAAGCTAAATCATCGGTGATTACTAAGATATTTTCTAAAGGGGTTTTTGTAAGTTGCAAATAGTGTTGAACAGCCTTCCCGCTAAGATTCATAAAAGTAGTAGGCTTTATCATGAGAAAGGTTTTGTTTTTAACACGAGCCTCAGCAATCATAGCATGTTTACTCAGGGTAAATTGTGTATCTAATTCTTTTGCTAGGGAATCCAATATTTCGAACCCAATATTGTGTCGGGTTTGGTCGTATTGCGATCCTACATTGCCGAGTCCTATAATCAGGTAATTCAATCTTCTGGAATATTTGGTGACAAAGCTCTTCTTAAAATGAAATTTTTACCTAAGTAAACTTTTCTAACCATTTCATCTTCTGCTAATTCTTCAGCAGTTCCTTGTTTTAATAATTTACCTTCAAAAAGCAAATATGCTCT
>JADLHV010000236.1 GCA_020848595.1 Bacteroidia bacterium | reverse complement strand
TATTTATCAGAACTTGTATCCAATGATGTAATGAGACTTACCCAATGATCATATTGAGAATCACCTGGACAATAGCTTTCCGAATAATCAAAAAACTCGTCGAAAACCAATTTTGATTGACCTTGAGAATTAAGACAAAAACCAAGTGACAGAATTAATATTAAGTATCTTAATTTCATAGAAAATAAATGTTTAATCAAAGTTAGAGATTAGATTTTGATTAAAACTAAAATCATATTTTTTGTGACAAATAACTTACACTGTCAAATTATCGCTTCATACGCATGTTATTCATATTCTTCATCATTTTCTTCATTTGAACAAACTGATCTAATAACTTATTAAGTTCTTGAATATTTCTACCACTACCTTTAGAAATCCTATTCTTTCTAGAAGCATTTAAAATATCTGGATTTTTTCTTTCAGATGGCGTCATAGATTGAATAAGGGATTCAATACCTTTAAAAGAATTCTCATCGACATCTAAATCCTTAATTTTATTTCCAACTCCAGGAATCATCGCCATTAAATCCTTGATATTACCCATTTTTTTAATTTGCTGTAATTGCCCTAAGAAATCATCAAGATCAAAATCATTCTTACTTATTTTTTTATTTAGACGTTTAGCTTCTTCATCATCATAAACAGATTGAGCGCGTTCTACTAGACTTACCACGTCACCCATGCCAAGGATTCTGCTTGCCATCCTTTCAGGGTAAAATACATCTAATGCATCTAGTTTTTCGCCATTACTTACAAATTTAATTGGTTTGTTTACAACTGTTTTAATAGACAAAGCAGCTCCACCGCGAGTATCACCATCCATTTTACTCAATACTACACCGTCAAAATCCAATCTTTCATTGAAGTTCTTCGCTGTATTAACGGCATCTTGACCAGTCATTGCATCAACAACAAATAAAATTTCGGAAGGCTTTAATGCAAGCTTAACGTTATAAATCTCATTCATCATTTCCTCATCGATACTCAAACGACCAGCTGTATCGACAATTACGACATTATTATTATGCTCTTTAGCGTACTTGAGTGCATTTAGTGCAATTTCAACAGGATTTTTACTTTCGGTTTCTGAGTATACATCCGTATCGATTGAAGCACCTAAAACTTTTAATTGTTCGATAGCCGCAGGTCGATAAACATCGCAGGCAACCAATAAAGGATTTCTTCCTTTTGAACGTATATACTTTGCTAATTTACCCGAAAAAGTAGTTTTACCAGAACCTTGCAAACCAGCAATCAAAATTATAGCAGGATTTCCTGTAATATTGATTTCTTTCTGTTCACCACCTAATAGTTCTTTAAGTTCATCATTAACTATTTTAGTAAGTAATTGACCAGGTGAAACACTTGTCAGTACATTTTGACCTAAAGCTTTTGCTTTAACATCATCTGTAAAATCTTTTGCTATCTTATAATTAACGTCGGCATCAACTAAAGCTCTGCGGATTTCTTTGATGGTTTCTGCGACATTAATTTCTGAAATCCTACCTTGCCCTTTTAGATTTTTGAAGGCTTTCTCAATTTTAAGACTTAAGTTCTCGAACATTTGAATAAACTACTAATAAAGCTGCAAAAATACGCTTTATACGGCTTATCTCAAAAGCACAAATACGCCTTCTAAATTGAAAGATGTAACACCATCTAAGGCCAATGCTCTAACCTTATAAACATAATGCCCTTCAGGACATAAGACCCCTTTAAAAGTGCCATCCCATCCTTGATTGACATCATCGGAGAAGAAAACTTGTTCCCCCCATCGGTTATATATCTCTAAATGATAATCTAAAATTGGATTACCAGTTTGATTAAAAATTAGAATTGCTCTTGGAATAAAAACCTCATTTTTACCATCTTGATTTGGTGTAAATGCATTTGGAATAAAGATTTTAGCATCCGAAATAAGACACAATACATTTGAAAAACTCTCGACAAATACACTTGTATCTTTTATCGCTTGAATTTTAAAACATATTGAATCATCTAATTTTGTATCCATAAAATCGAATGAGTAAACCGATGAGGCTGTATCTATACTTCCAATTATTTTAAACGTATTATCCTCACGCACCATCACTTGATATTGCTTCACTCCACTAAACCATTTCTCATAGGCCGACCATTGCAATTTTGCTACATAACCTTCACTCTTTCCTCCTAAAAGTATCGTTTTACTAATTGGATTTGTAGGTGATTCAATACCACAATGATCTACAACTCGAATGGTATAAGTATATGACACCCTATTTGTTTCCATAAATTTATCTAAATCTATGAAACCAAGAGAGTCTGAATGCGCATAATAATCATCAGAACCAAATCCAGAAGCCGAACGACCAATACCATAATGGTCGACATACTTTGCATAAGTATATTTATTCCATTGAGTATAGGTTGCATTATTAGGCAAAACTGTTGTACGAATTGCATTGACAGGAATACTCGGTGGTATATAAAGTGAACTCTTACAAACTGAATTACTCCTAGAGTACCATTTTCCGGTAATATCAACTGCTTCTACAAAATAACAATAAGTTTTATTGCAAAGTTTCCTATCGCGATATGTATTCTCTGAACTTACTACAGAATCTAACAACTTGAAAGAGCCACCCGACTCACTGCGATATATTCTGTATTTACGAACATTACCATTACCCCATCCTTCATACGGCAACCAATCCAATATCAAATCACTAACTGCAGTATCAGTAACTTGTAAGAAAATTGTACAATGCGGGTATGTAACTGGACCTAAGTTATTACATTTATCTTGTGTTTTTAGCACATAACAATATCTATTTGTATTAACATCTATGCCCGTACTGATGCGATAGGTAGTATCTTTAATTAATCCTGTAGAATAAACTAGATTATAATTTGGAGCATTATCATTATAAAGCTTATACCCTGTAAATTCTTTAAATCCAGATTGTCCCCAATTAACATCAATATACTGATTGTTGGTAACCGTAACATTATTGATTTGTCGAGACGTTGGTCCAAAAGTATCATTTGTATATATAAAACGATCGAAGGTATCTGTACAATTGTTTTTATCAGTGACTAAAAGAACGACCTGACTAAGATATAATTTCTTAAACTTATAAGAAGGATTTTGAGTATATGCTGTATCAGTTAGGGTTGTAGGATCTCCAAAATTCCATTCCCAACGTTTTATATCCGAATTTGAAGGCGTATTATTGGCTGCAAAATTTATATTACCATTATAACAAATAGTATCTGGAGATGCCGTAAATTTAACATCCGGTCGCTGATAAGATTTAATAGCCACTACATTTCGTATAGTATCTTGACATCCATTACTGGCTCTTGCTATAAGCGATGGATTGAACTCTCCTGGAGGATAGGTATGCTTTGGAGCAAACACTTGATTATCGATAATACCATCATTTTCAAAATCCCATTTAAATGCAACACCTCCAATAGATCTGTTGGTAAATGAAACTGTTAAATCGGCACAACCCGTATCATTATTAACTGAAAACTTAGGTTCTGGCGCTTTTAAAACAAATACAGTATCATTTTCATATTGCACTAAACAACCAAAAGAATCTATGATAGACAAAGTAGGTTTAAACTTTTGATATGGTAAGGATCTATCAAATATTTGATAAATATGCGTGTTAAAATTCACAGAATCTAATACACTACCATCTCCATATTCAAGGAAAAATCGCTTGTAATATTTACTTTGATTTACAAATTGAACCCTTAACTTCTCACATCCAACATTATTATTCAATTGAAATTTCGGAATAGGTCCAATAACTTTTATATAACCCTTCTTATCTAATGTATCATTACATCCATAACCATAAACAATGAGTTTAACATCACTGCCATCTGGACCAGTATTTTGCTTATATAAATATCCAAAATTACTAAGATTATTAGTTACTGAATCTCCATCGCCTAAATACCATTTATAATTTAAAATTGCAGGATGCTTTTGTGCCGTAATTCGTGCTATTACTGGAGCACAATAATTTAAAGTATCATCACTACTAAATCTAGCACGAATATCATTTGAATTAAGTGATGTAATAATTGTATCTGTACAATCGCCACTTCCGTATGCGATTAGTCCTAATTTATATACCCCTTCATTTTTAAATATAACATTGACATTTTTACTAGTATCACTAGGAAGGAAATAAGCACCACTGCCAGAATCTTTCATGAACCATTTAAATTTAATGGCATCTTTATCCGACCTGTTTATCAAACTTAAAGCTCTATCTACACAAGCATAATATAACCCTCCATTAGGTGTAAAAGAGGCCACAACACCTGAAGTTAGAGTAGTTGTATATCCTGAATCATTGCATCCAGATGGGTGTGTATATTTAAATTTAAAAAAGAAATAACCCGACTTTTTAACAAAAACTTTAGAAGGATTTGAATTAGGCTGTCTTATGGCAACCCTATTAGTATCATATTGATGCGACCAATTATAGGTATATGGAGAAGAATTACCATTTTTATAATTATAATCATAACTCGCTTTTGCTACTAAATTTGCATTAAACGGATTACAAACTTTTACTGGATCTGTTGTCGGAATATAATGAATTCCACTAACCTTTAATTGAAATGGCAACAACAATGTATCTCTGCAAGTATTTCTTATTGAGAATCTAGTATACTTTATAATATAGGTTCCGGGCAATAAAGAAACAGTTATACTATCACCGTTAAAAGCATATTTCGTATTTACCGAATCTTTATGTTGAAACAACCATCTATGATTATATGTACTATAATATCCTGAGTCATTGTAACGCGCTTTTAATCCAACTAATTTTCTATAACAAGCATTAGAATCACTGATGATAAAATTAGGAATTGGACGTTCTATGAGCACTTCTCTATCAATCGTTATTGAATCTTGGCAACCAAGATTATTAAATACTAATAATTTAACAGAATAATGTCCAGTATCAGGATAACTTAGCTTTGGATTTTGAACCGTATCCTTAGCCATAACATTGGTATTAGTATTATCATAAAATGTCCAACGATATCTGTTAGGTGTTTTACTTGTTCCCCGAGCAGTTAAATCATTAAATTGCACCACTTCTGCTGGACATGCGGGTTTGGGCGTCCATGTGAACTTTGGAATTATTTTCTGAATTGTTATACCAGTCTTTTTTATTACTGTATCCTTACATCCATTATTCCCTGTAATAATTAATCTTACAGTATATTTATCATATTGGTTACATATCAAACTACCAGGATCAGCAAAAGAAGTCTGTAGGCTGTTACTCAGTGTAGCATCAGTATCATAATACAAGTCCCAACGCAAACTCTTTGCAACTCCAGCCTCAATTTTAGAAGTATCAACAGCTAAGAATGTGTCTGGTCTTAGACAACTTAAACTATTTGGAATTATAAACCCACCAATCGGGCCATTAATAGTAACGTGATT
>JADLHV010000235.1 GCA_020848595.1 Bacteroidia bacterium | reverse complement strand
TTATTGAACTTCATCTCTTATTACAGAGAAACTAAGAATGATATCAGTGCATTCCAGTTCAATAATGCATATCCAATCACTTATATCAGTTATAACAATTTAGATTTTAGTACAACTAAAGGTTTGATTGTCGAGTTGAACTACAATTCAGAAAACAATATATCTCTATCAGGTAACTATACTTTACAATTTGCTGATGGAACAGGTTCAAATGTCAACTCACAAAGAGCCTTGATAGCAAGTAATCAACCAAACTTGAGATCATTATTTCCACTTGGAGATTTAGACATTCGTCATCAATTAAAAGCTATCTTTAACTGGGAATTCTTTGATGGAAAAGGTGTAGGAGCGAAACAGAAAGAAAAGAGAAAATATTTAGGTCCAATCATTGGTAAAACCAAAATCTTCAGTAATACCAACTTCAACTTAGTATTCACTGCAATTTCTGGATTACCATATACTGCAACCTCTCAACCAGTTCAGTTAGGATCAGTAGATAGATCACCAATTAAAGGTTCACCTTGGGGTTCACGTTTACCATGGCAATTAAACACCAACTTAAACGTACAAAAAGATATTCCATTGTCTTGGCAAAATAGTAAAGGTGAAAGAAAAGCGGCTTTCTTACAAGCGTATTTCTATGTCACTAACTTATTCAACACAAGAATTGTTTATTCAGTTAATCCATACACAGGAGCAACCGATGACGATGGATTCTTGAATTCACCAAAAGGACAACAAGCCTTACAAAATCAATTAAGTGCAGAAGCTTATAGTTTCTACTATAAAGCTGCTGTAAATAGTCCATTCAATTATCAAACACCTAGGATGATGTACCTTGGTGCGAAGTTTTATTTCCAATAATCAAGTATATAATTAAGTAATAATATGAAAAGTGTTTATATCAAATTTGGTTTCTTAACCGCTTGCATAGTGATGGCCTTATCGGCTGACGCTGCAGAGATTAAAAATCTCGTTAGAAAAAGCGGTGGTAATTCCAATGGCACAGGTAATGGTATGGCCGAATTTGCCAGTACTTGTAAGGCTGCTTCACAAAGTGCCGACTTGGATATTAATAACGTGCGCACAAGAATCCTCAATGGAGGTGATATGTGGTGGGATTTAAATAATCCTAAATATGAAATACCAAAAGTTTCTGATGCACAAAGTGTAAGAAAGCATTCATTGTTTTCTGGAGCTTTATGGATTGGTGGACTAGGTAGAGGTGATGGTAATTTACGTATGGCTGCAATGACCTATCGTCAAAGAGGTAATGACTTTTGGCCAGGTACGCTCGATATGAATGATGTGAGTACAGATCCAAGTCGTTGCGAATCTTGGGACAAGATGTTTAAAGTAACTAGAGAAGATTTGCTTAAACAACAAAATTCTGCGAATGCTGATGTAACTCAAAGTTTGTTAGAATGGCCTGCTTATGGCAATCCTAATACACCGTTCTCTTCAGATCAAACTTCAGAATTAGCTCCATATTTTGATGTGGATGGTGTTCCAGGTTATAATCCATTACAAGGTGATTATCCTGTTTTAGATGATGAAAGACCTGATGATAAAAATTTACCAAAAGATCAGCCTGATCAAATGATTTGGTTTGTTTACAATGATAGAGGTAATGTTCACTCAGAGACAGGTGGTATTCCAATTGGTCTTGAATTACAAACAACTGCGTTTGCATTTCAAACCAATGATGAAATTAATAACATGACTTTCTACAGAACAACTATCGTGAATCGTGGTTTCGAAAGTTTAGATAAAACTTACTTTGGAGAATGGGTTGACGCCGATTTAGGAAACTACTCTGATGACTATGTAGGTTGCGATGTTACAAGAAGTTTGGGTTATTGCTATAATGGTGATGATAATGATGAAGGTGTACTTGGGTATGGATTGAATCCTCCAAGTGTTGGTGTCGATTTCTTCGAAGGTCCTTTAGATACTACAGGTGTAGAACTTGGTATGGGCGCTTTCGTTTATTATAATAATAACAGTGACCCTGTAAATGGTAATCCAGATAATGCTATCGACTTCTATAACCTTTTACAAGGTAATTGGATGAATGGCGTTTGTATGAAATATGGCGGTAATGGTGTTAATGGTAGTATTTGTACCAAATATATGTTCGACGATGGAACAAATCCAGCTACTGCAAGTTTACCTCGTTGGACTGAAAAGAGTGCGGGTAATCAACCTGGTGATAGAAGATTCTTACAATCTGCAGGTCCTTTTACATTAATACCAGGTGCTAAAAATAATGTTACTGTTGGTGTTGTTTGGGCTAAAACTACTACTGGTGGAGCTACTGGCTCTCTTGGTCTACTTAAATTAGCCTCTGATAAAGCACAAAAATTATTTAATAATAGTTTCGATTTACCTGATGGTCCTGAAGCGCCAACTGTCGAACTTCAAGAATTAGAAAATGAATTAGTCATTAAGTTATTGAATACTGATGTGACTGAAAATTACACTGAAGATATTAAGAACGAAGCTAATCAAACAATTGAATATAAATTCCAAGGTTATATGGTTTATCAATTGAAAGATGGTACCGTTTCTAACAGTGAATTAAATGATATTGAAAAAGCTAGATTAGTATTGCAATGTGATGTTAAAGATAATATTACTACTATGATTAATATGGAATACGATGCGGATGTTTCTGCTAATATTCCAAAATTGAAAGTGAGTGGTGCAAACGAAGGTATCAAACACAGTTTCTCTTTAGTTGATGATGCATTTGCTTCAGGTTCTAACAAAGCATTGGTTAATTTTAAAACATACTACTATCTTGTATTAGCTTATGGTTATCCATCTAATGACCCATTAAAAACAGAAGAAGTTCAATTCTTAGCTGGAAGAAATACGGTTAAACTTTCTGGATATCCTCATAAATCAGAACCTGAATTCGGCGGAAGTCAACTCGGAGCTTCTTATGGTGATGGACCAATGTTAAAGCAATTATCTGGTAGAGGTAATGGTGGAATGGTATTAGAATTTACAGATGAAACTATTCAAAGAATTTTAGCGAATGGTTCTGATGCAGAGCCGGTTTATTTGGGAGGAAGAGGTCCAGTTAATATTAAGGTTGTTGACCCACTTCGCGTACCAAAAGCAGATTTTGAATTTAAATTCATTGAAACAAACCCTGTAAGTGGAAAAGGTTCTACAGCTAATAGATATCAAGATTCAATAAATGCAAAGAGTTATTGGGTATTAACCAATTTAACTTCAGGCGAGTCGGTTTATTCTGATGGTACTATTGAAACTTTAATAGAGTCTGTTCAAGGTAAAGATAGCTTAAACGGGAAGACAAAAACTATAAACAATTTAAGAGATTGGGGACTAGCTGTAGAAATTCAACAAGTGGCATCTCCAGGAAGAAATCCATATGCAGAAACTACAAATGGATTCTTATCCTATAGTGTAACCTTTGCAGATGATAATAAACGTTGGTTGACAGCTGTAACAGACGTTGATGCAGAGTATTCTCCTTTTAACTGGATTCGTTCTGGAACTAGTGGTTTGTCTTCTTCTACATTCGATCCGTATTTACATGACTTTAATTCTGATTTCGACCCAACTCATACCGGAAATGATTCTTATGACCCATATGAAGCTTATGAAAAGATTTGGGATAGAAGAATTGCTCCGTATGCATTGTGTGCAAGAGCCGAAGGTCCAAATGCATCTAACGGTGCCACTATTTATGCTCCAGCTTGGGAAGGTTCTCAAGTAGCAGATAATCCAATGTCTGAATTAGCAAGTATTCAACTAGTATTAACTCCAGATGTTAGACAATGGACAAAATGTGTTGTAGTAGAAATGGCTGAAGATAAAACTCTTAGTGAAGGTAACATGGATAAATTTAATATGCGTTGGCATGTTTCTAAAGAGCCAGTATTTAATCAATCAGACGGCCGATTTATCGAATGGAGAGATGATCCAAATGGCGAAAAAGGAAGATCTTATTTCCCAGGCTATGCCATTAATTTAGAAACTGGTGAGCGTTTAAATATTATGTTCGGAGAAGATTCCTACTTAACAGGTGAAGAAAACGGAAATGATATGATTTGGAATCCAACTTCTAAGTTTTCTGATGGTACATACACTTACTTTGGCGGAAAACACAATATCTACGTGATGGGAAGTTATGTTGGTATGGCGTCTCGTATCTATAAAGGACCAAACTACGACCAAGGAGCTGCTTACATGAGCTTGTTAAGTGTAACTGGTACAAATACTTCTCCAAGTCCTGTCGACAAAAGAAGAGTGTATTCGCAAGCTATGTGGGTAATACCAGCTATGGCAGCACCAAGTTTCAGCTTGAAAAATGGTGTGCCTCCAACAGAAGTAAAGATTATGATTAACATGCGTAAACCTTACACTAAATCTGTTCCTGGTGGTGATAGCACATTCTTACCTAGATATTCATTCTCAACAGAAAGTATTTACAATAATGTTAATGAGACAACAGGTAAAAATGCCGTAGATAAAATTAATATCGTTCCAAATCCATATTATGCAACTTCTGGATATGAGTCTAGTGCTATTGATGCAAGAGTGAAAATTACAAACTTGCCACCAAAATGTACAGTTTCAATCTATACATTGAATGGAACATTGGTAAGAAGAATCGAAAAAGATGATATAGAAACTTATGTTGATTGGGATTTGAAAAACAATGGAAAAGTGCCAGTTGCTAGTGGATTCTATATTATTCACGTCGATTGCGGTGACTTAGGTGAAAAAATATTAAAGTGGTATGGTGTTATGCGCCAATTAGACTTGGATACATATTAATCAACAAGAAAGAATCAGTATGAGAAATAAAATAATTTTAGCAATAACTGCATTGTTTATAACTGGAGCTGCAAAAGCACAATTGTCTGCCCCTGCAAGAACTGGTCAGTTTGGATTTACCCAATTGATGGTCAATGGTTGGGCACAATCAAGTGGAATGGGCAACTCTAATTCTTCTGGTGTAACTGGTATAGAGTCTTTTCACTGGAATATAGCTGGTCTTGGAAAGGTCAATGGAACTGAGTTAGCCTTTAGTAGGTCTGCTTGGTTAGTAGGAACTGGTATCAATATCAATTCATTTGGATTTGCTCAAGCTTTAGCTGGCGATAAGGGTGTAATTGGTATGAGTGTAAGTTCATTCTCTCTAGGTCAAATTCCTATTACCACTTACGATCAACCTGATGGTGGAATCGGAACCTATAAGCCTTCAATTAGTAATATTAACCTTGGATATGCTTATAATTTTGGAGATAAAATTTCTGCTGGTATCAATTTTAAATTGGCATCAGAATCTACTCCAGATATTCGTGTAGGTGTATTTGCAATAGATGCAGGTTTACAGTATGCCGATTTACTAACTAAAAAGACAGTTAAGTATATGAATTCGGATCAAAATCCGGCTGCAGGTCGTGAAGCTGATATTCGCTTCGGTGTAAGTATCAAGAATCTCGGTACAGATGCTAAATATACTGGTGATGGATTAGCTGCTAAATCAAATATAGATGGTAAGAGTTATACTCAAACTACTTCTCAACGTGCCGATAAAACGCCTTTGCCTTCTTTCTTAAATGTTGGTGTGGCTTATGACTTTAGATTGGACAGAGAAAAAGATAAGTACTGGCACAGATTAACTTCTGCATTAAGTTTTACGAATAATTCTGCTGCTCCTAATCAAACTGCTTTTGGCCTCGAGTACGCCTACAGAGAAATGTTAATGCTAAGAGCTGGTTACAATTATGAAAAGGGAATCTTAGATTACGAAACCAGAAATAATGCTTATACAGGTATGAATATGGGTGCAACAGTTCAATTGCCAATTGGTAAAACTAGTAGAATTGGAGTCGATTATTCTTATCGCAGTACTAATCCATTTAATGGTACCCATACTTTCGGATTAAGAATAATGATTGATTCTAATTAAGAGATTTAAAGAGGATAATTAAAAAATTTTTATAACTTTGCGCAAGTGCTTCCTTCATGGAGGCACTTGTTTTTTTAATAAAGCTATCCAAGACATGAGTGAAATAGTCTATTTAACAAAGGAAGGTTACGAAAACCTAAAGAAGGAAATTGAACAATTGCAAAAAGTTCAAAGACCCGCTATCAGTGCGCAAATTGCAGAAGCACGAGACAAAGGTGATTTGTCTGAAAATGCAGAGTACGATGCAGCAAAAGAAGCTCAAGGTCTACTTGAAGCTAAAATTGCTAAACTAAATGACATGTTTGCTAAAGCCAGGATTATTGATGAAAGTAAACTCGATACTTCCAGAATTAATCTCCTGAGTAAAGTTAAGGTTAAAAACCTCAATGCTAACAGAGAAATGGAATATATGATCGTTTCTGAAAAAGAAGCCGATATGAAATTAGGTAAAATCTCTAGTAAGTCTGCTATTGGTGCTGGACTTATCGGTAAAGCCAAAGGTGATATTGTAGAAATTAATGTTCCTGCTGGTTTAGTGAAATTAGAGATACTTTCCATTTCATTATAATCATGTCTTCTATATTTTCTAAAATAATTTCTGGTGAAATACCTTGCCATAAGGTAGCCGAAAATGAAAATTGCTTGGCTTTTTTAGACTTAAGTCCTGTCGCTAAAGGGCATGTTCTGGTGATTCCTAAAATGCCAGTGGATTATATTTTTGATATGGAGGATACCGCTTTGGCTGACCTACATATTTTTGCGAAACAAGTGGCAAAAGCCGTGAAAATTGTTGTGCCCTGCAAAAAAGTCGGAATGGCGGTTGTTGGACTTGAAGTGCCTCACGCTCATATTCACTTAATTCCAATGAATAATATTGGTGATTTAAACTTTGCTAGCGAAAGAATTAAAATGACCTCCGATGAGCTTTCTGAATTGGCTAGTCAAATTGCGTCATATATATAATCAGTCGAGCATTCGGCCTATTTTGTCTTTTTTTTAAGTTTTATTGCAAGTTATGAGATTGTATTGTAACAATTATAGCTATTTTGCGTTAGACTTCTATTAATAAAGGTGCTACTAAAACTTAAACATATTCTTTTCTCTTGTGCTATGTTATTGGTTTTTAACCTATCGGCACAATTTTACAAAATAAGCGGTGTTGTAACCAATGATATGATGGAACCTATCGCTTTTGTGAAGGTTGCCGTTCAAGGTCATGGTAGCTTAAATACTGAAACTAATATCAAAGGAGAATATGAAATTAAGATAACAGAAGGTAGTTATGTGCTAATTTTTACATTCGATAGTTACAAAACACTTAAAATGCCAGTTATTGTAACAAACGCAGATGTGGTTCAAAATGCTATTCTAGAAATGATTAAAACTGACTTTTCTGAAGCAAAAGTAACGGTTAAACGAAAAGATATTTCTGAGGAGATTATTAAGAAAGTAATAGCAAATAAATATAAATACATGCGCAATGAGCCCTATTCTGTAGACGCATATATTAAAGCTATTGAAGAAAACATCGTCAATACGAGTAAGAAGAAATCAGTAGACACTAGTAAGCAAATATCAGCAGACACTAGTAAGCAAAAATCAACCGACACAGCTGCCATAAGTAGGGGAGTTAATTTAAATTTAGCCGAAATATATCTCACAGTTCATTTTTCGCCTCCAAATAAAATTAAAGAAGAGCGGAATGGTGTTCAAATTAGAGGAAGTAAAGCAAGTTTGTTTTATTTAACCCATACCGATGGGAATTTTGATTTTTATAAAAACTTAATTGATCTACCCGCTTTAAGTGAAATGCCTATACTGTCGCCTATAAGTAATAGTGGACTTATAGCCTATAAATATAAATTTATTGGTAGCTTTTTCGAAGGCGATAAGAAATATTATGAAATTAAAGTTCAACCCAGTATGATGGGCAATGCATTGGTTAGTGGCACTTTGATTATAGAAGATAGTACTTGGTGTTTAAAATCATTAAGGTTGAATATTCCAAAGTATCATATGGTGGAATACGATGTTTTTGAGGTTTATCAAGAATTTCAATGGAAGGACAGCCAATACCTTTTAACGAAACAAGAATTTAATTATCAAGCTAAATTTGGGAAATTAGTAGCCAGTGGCAGAACGGTTGTGTATTATTCAAATTATAAATTGAATCAAAATTTCAATAAACGTTATTTCAATAATGAGTTAAGTTCTACTACAAAAGAAGCTTACGAAAGAGATACAAGTTTTTGGACTGGTATCCGCTTAGAACCCTTTTCTGCTAAGGAATTGCAATTTATTCGTCAATCGGATAGTATGAAGGCTATAAGAAGTCAATCGCATTGGCAAGACTCAACCGATAGCGTATTTAATCGAATAACATTGAAAAAACTCTTTTTAACAGGTCAAGGGAATTATTTAAGGAGCAAAGAACGAGAATGGTATTTTAAACCTTTATTATTTGTTTATACCCCTGTTTATATTGCCGGTCCTCGTGTTAATTATTGGGTCTATTTTTCTAGAGAGTATAAGAATAAAAAGAGTTTTGATGTTTTTGTTAGACCTAATTATGGCCTAATTAATAAAGATTTAAAAGGAACTGCCACTTTCTATCGATTATACGATCCGTTCAAACGCGGTTCATTTGCAGCAGCTATTGGCTCTGATTTTGGCATGATTAATCCGTATAATTCATGGATTCGGTCGTATACAAGAGATAATTTTTACCAACAAGACTTTGGTAGTCTTTACCATCGTATAGAATTATTTAACGGGTTTTACATAGGCGCAATGGGAGAGTTTGCTAACCGTAAATCGATTGGTGATTTAAAGTTCGATGAAAGAGGCGATAGCTTGTGGACAGGCAATAATACCAAGGTCGTTAATTTTGAAGATTACAAAGCACTTTATGGTACTTTAACATTAAGTTACGTGCCTTTTCAAAAATATATCAGAGAGCCTTATCAAAAATTGATTCTCGGTTCTAAATGGCCCGAATTAAGTGTTTCTTATAGAAAAGGCATGAACGTCATGAAAAGTGTCGTAGATTTTGATTATTGGGAATTAAGGGCAGAACAAGAAGTGAAAATTGGTTTAGCTGGTATAAGTAAATATAGAGTCGTTTCAGGAGAATTTATAAATACCCGACGTCTCGAGATAGTAGATTATAAATTTCAACGTTCAACAGGTCCAGTTTTCTTTGCTAATCCTCTATACTCTTTTCAAGGTCTAGACACCTCATTTGCTACATTTAAGCGCTTTTTTGAAGGGCATTATTTGCATAGATTTAATGGTGCACTCATTAATAAAATTCCATTATTAAAACGGATGAATATTATTGAAGTTGCAGGCGTAGGTGCTTTAATGACAAGCGAGCGAAATTTAAGGTATGGCGAAGTCTTTTTTGGGATTGAGAAAGTGTTGAGGTTATGGAAAGAGCGTATAAGAGTTGGCTTGTTTGTTGTGATGGCTCAAAGTAATAGCTTCACTTATCCTACACAGTTAAAATTTACTATCGAATCGTATAATAATACGACCAATAAGTGGCCATATTAATCCAGTTGATATTGGATATTCTAATTATTAAGACATTTATTAGGGATATTGATACTGCCAATTTGGCTAAATAGAATTAAGCTATCATTTATTTACAAGTTTCCATCGTTTATTGGCGATAAATTATATTGGTTTAAATTAAAAGAATAGGGGAGAGTAATGAGCAAAAAAAAGGACAGATTTTGAAGTCTGTCCAGTTATTGAGGTTATTAGGTTGTGTGGTACGGATTAAATTAGAACTCGAAACATTTACGTTTACCGTTAATATTACTTCTAGGTCTTTTTCCTGTTCCAAAACCAGAGCCAGCTCTACCGGCACCCAGGGTAATATTATAGGAGAAAGAAAAGAAGAAGAACGAGTCCATATCTTTAGGGTCGCCTCTAATAGATCCAGGGCTACTAAAGCCAGGGATATCAGAGATATTTCTATCGGCAAGAGCAGCAGCCGTAGGTCCTTTAGCTGCAATTAAGAGATTAGCATCTACATAACGTGTACTAACATCATCGATATAATCGGTTCTAGATTTTCTAGAATTAACTTCAATACTAAAGAACTCTCTTTTACTTAATTTGAATTTATAACCGAATCCAAATGGATAGGCAATAGAGTTAAGGTCATAAGGAGATTTACCTGCAACAGCGTATTGACCTTCAGTTCCCCAATCTCTAAGTTCATAAACTTGACCATTCATTCGAGTTTTTGGATTAAAGTGGAAATAACCAATACCGCCAAAGACGTAGAAAATTTTCTTTCTATCGGCGCTTCTCCATACATTAATCTCCATAACAGCATCCACTTCATAAATGGAGCTAAAGAAATTCAGATTTCTACCATGTCTTTCTCTATTTCGTGTGTATTTATCGTCACCAGATACGCGTGCATACCATAAATTAGTTCTCAATGCAAAAGTGCGTCCCATGTTTAAACGTAAACCAGCAGTAATGGCGTAGCGAGTTGAAAGAATATCTAAATCTTGCAAATCGTTAGTACCAAGAAATGGTTTACCACCTAAATCTCCTAGAAAATGACTAGTAGAAACCCCAGCAATAAAATCTACTGATTGGGCGCTTAGATTTCCTGACAAGAAAATCAGCAATACATAAAAACATTTACTCTTTTTTAATCTCATAATTTGAATCAGTAACAGTTGATTTTAG
The DNA here is from genome assembly GCA_020848595.1 of Bacteroidia bacterium. Lineage (GTDB taxonomy): Bacteria > Bacteroidota > Bacteroidia > NS11-12g > UBA955 > JABMMZ01. The sequence goes on along the minus strand of JADLHV010000235.1, from coordinate 6,987 downwards.
CACTGTTAAAAATTGAGTTTTTATACTTAATAGGTAATTAAACTCACTCATTAACAACACGTTATATACAAATATAACATTCAAAAATTAAACATTCAATCCTTAGAATAAAAAGATTGTTAATTTTTTTAGGGACTTGATTTTCAGAAGTATAAAATTTGCTTTCTGTTTTCAATTTATACTTTCAGGGTATAAAATTCGAGCTTTTGCTGATAATTCACCTTGACTAAGTCAAAATGTATCAGTTTAGCCAAACTATAAATTACCCTATTGCGCTTAATTTTTAAACTTTTTATCAAATCTGTCAAAGTAATACCTTTTTCATCCTTTAAAGTATTAAGAATTTCAGATTCTAAAAAGCTATAAGCAGAGAGTTCGTCATTGGTTTTACTTTGTTTTTTAAGTACCTGATACATTACCGGGCTAGCTTGTAAACTTTTATCCATTACCCTAATATATACCCACCACGATCCATCTTCAGCTTTTGCAAAATAGGGTTTAGCAACACCTGGTTTAATTTTCGCCTCTAAAACAATCTTCCTATCTATCTCATGTTCAATTATCTCCAGTTCTATTTTAGGAGAGCAGTAAAATTCGGCGGCTAATTCGAGCATGTATTTTTCATCATCATTTCTTATCCCCGCAATGCTCCCATTGTCTCTAACTCCGACTAATAGCGTCCCACCTTTGTTGTTTGCAAACGCTACCATTGTTCGTGCTATTTTTGACGCATCAGAAATAGACTGTTTAAAATCTAAGGTTTCGTTTTCTCCGGTGGCAATCTGCCGAATGATTTTGTGTAACATTTTCATGGCGCGATCTTAATCAGAAACATACGCAAGATAACTCATCTTATCTAAATCAAAAATCTCGTTGGCAATTTGCTGCAATTGTAGAGCTGAGATTTCATTGATTTTGTTCATAACCTCTTTTAATGATTCGATTTTGTAGCCTTGAACAATGTTTTTACCTAACATAAGCATAATGTTCTGTCGGTTTTCTTCTCCCATGGCAATTTGACCATTAAATTGCATTTTAGCATGAGATAACTGCATGGCTGTTAGTGGCTTTTCTTTAAGTTTCTTGAGTTCTTTCCAAACTAAATTAACTGCTTTATCGAGATTTTTTTTATCTGTCGAAAGGTAACAATGGAATAATCCAGTATCTCTAAAAGAGGTGTAGCCACTTTCTACATTATACGTATAACCATATTTCTCTCTTACACTTAAATTTAAACGAGAATTCATGCCAGGTCCGCCCAAAAGGTTGTTTAATAGTAACATAGCCAATCTGTTTGGATGCTTATGCGGATAACAAATACTGCCTAATATGGCATGACATTGCAAATGGTCGGTGTTTTTAGTCTCCTTTTTTTCGGCGTACACTTTAAAAGACGGTCTTTTAATAGGTGTGAATGATTTTTTTTCGATTTTAATGTGTTTTTCGGCCCATTTTATGAATTGTTTGAATGGAACCGCCGAACTAATACTTAAAACGATATTTTCGGGATGGTAAAATCTCTGGTGAAATGTACGAAGGTCTTCGGATGTAATTTGATTCAAGGTTTGAGTTGTCCCTAAAATATTTGGCGCTAAGGAATGTCCAGCAAAAACGAGCTCTTGAAATTCATCAAATATGTTCTCTTCTGGCGTATCAAGATACATATTAATTTCTTCTGCAATAACTTTCTTTTCTTTTTCTAATTCTTTTTCAGGAAAATTAGAATTGAAACATAAATCGCCAAGTAGTTCTAATGCTCTTTCAGAAAACTCATTAATAATAGAGGCGTAAATAACCGTAATTTCTTTGGTTGTAAAGGCATTCATTTCTCCGCCTACTATTTCAAGTCGATTAATGATATTATAGGCATTTCGTTTTGAAGTGCCTTTAAATAGCATGTGTTCAAAACAATGAGCAGTGCCTGGTAAGATGCCGTCATCTCTTGAACCAGCGTCTATAGTAAAACCAATATGTGTAATAGATGTGCCTTGAAATTCTTTATAGGCAATTCTTAATCCGTTGTCGAGTTGATGCAGTATGTAGTCTTCCAATTTTGAATTAGAATTTAATGAAATTATTTAGTGTAGAATTGTAATCAGTTACTAAATCTTGTAAAATATCTTTGGCGCTGCGAATAGTATGAATTGTAGCGGCTATCTGACCTATTTCTAATTCACCTTCTACCATATCACCTTCGAACATACCTTTCTTAGCTCTAGCTCTACCGAGAATTTCTTGCAATTCTTCTGAAGTAGCGCAATTGTTTTCTGCTATTTTAATTTTTTGGTAAAATTCGTTTTTAATTAATCTAACTGGAGTGAGTTGTTTTAAAGAGAGTTCGGTATCTCCATCTTTTAAAGACGTAATTTTATTTTTAAAATTTTCATGGGCACTACTTTCAATACTTGCGGCAAAAAGACTTCCTATTTGAGCACCTTCTGCACCAAGAGCCATCACGGCTGCAATAGCTTTTCCGCTGCCAATTCCACCTGCAGCAATAATGGGCAAATTGCAAACTTCACGAATACTTGGAATTAAACATAAAGTAGTTGTTTCCTCGCGGCCGTTATGTCCACCTGCTTCAAATCCTTCAGCAACAATGGCATCTACTCCGGCTTCCTGACATTTAATAGCAAATTTAGTATTAGCGATAACATGCACAACAGTGATGCCTTTATCTTTAAGAAAAGAAGTCCATTTAGCAGGATTTCCAGCACTTGTAAAAACTATTTTAACGCCTTCTTCTACAATGATATTCATGTGTTCTTCGATATTAGGATATAATAAAGGCACATTAACACCGAAAGGTTTATCAGTTGCTTTTTTACAATTTCGAATATGCGTTTTTAAGACTTCAGGATACATACTGCCTGCGCCTATTAGTCCGAGGCCACCTGCATTACTAACAGCCGAGGCCAGTTCCCAACCGCTACACCAAATCATACCAGCTTGAATGATTGGGTATTGAATGTTAAATAGTTTGGTAATTCTGTTCAAAGGATATTGAAAATTGTTCTACTTGCAAATCTATGAAAAAAAAATAGGCTTTGGCGAGATTGCTAACTTTGTTCGAAAAAAGATGATTTTGGTGGGATTATAGTGATTTGAGGTGGATTGAAATAAAAAAATGCACTACATTCGCAACTCATTTAAACGTATTTTAACATGAGTCATTTAGCCTATATTGAATCCAACAAAGAAAGATTTCTAAACGAATTACTTGATTTACTCAAGATTCCTTCTGTTAGTGCAGACAGCCGTTATGCAGGAGATGTAAAACGCACAGCTGAATTTGTAGCCGAACGCTTAAAAGAAGCTGGAGCAGATAAAGTAGAGGTGTGCGCAACAGCCGGACATCCTATTGTATATGGTGAGAAATTTATTTCATCTGAATTACCAACTGTTTTAGTTTACGGTCATTATGATGTACAACCTGCCGACCCAGTTGAATTATGGCATTCTCCACCTTTTGATCCTGTAATTAAAAAGACAGAAGAACATCCCGAAGGCGCAATTTATGCCCGTGGTGCTTGCGATGATAAAGGTCAAATGTATATGCATGTTAAGGCTTTCGAATCGATGATGAAAACCGATTCTCTTGCATGTAATGTGAAATTTATGATAGAGGGTGAAGAGGAAGTTGGTTCTGCAAATCTTGGTACTTTTATTCGCGAAAATAAAGAGCGTTTAAAAGCTGATGTTGTTTTGGTAAGTGATACAAGTATGATTGCTAATGATACACCTAGTATTGATATTGGCTTGAGAGGACTTGCTTATATGGAAGTGGAAGTTGTTGGTCCCAATCGCGATTTACACAGTGGTGTTTATGGTGGTGCAGTGGCTAATCCAGCTACTATTCTTTGTCAAATGATTGCTTCAATGCACGATGAAAATAATCATATCACCATTCCAGGGTTTTACGACGATGTTATTGTTGTGAGTGATGCTGATAGAACCGAAATGGCAAAAGCACCATTCAGTTTAGATCATTATAAAAAGGATTTGGGAGTAGATGAAGTTTGGGGCGAAAAAGGTTACTCAACTGTAGAACGCACAAGTATTCGTCCAACGCTCGAAGTCAATGGGATTTGGGGAGGATACACAGGAGAAGGTTCTAAAACTGTGTTGCCAAGTAAAGCAAATGCTAAAATTAGTATGCGTTTGGTGCCTGGACAAAATTCACATAAAATTTCTCAATTATTTAAGAAACATTTCGAATCTATAGCTCCAGCTTATGTTAAAGTAACTGTAACAGAACATCATGGCGGTGAGCCCGTTTTAACGCCAACAGATAGTATAGAATTTATGGCAGCAGCAAAAGCGATGGAAGCTACTTTCGGCAAAAAACCAATTCCAACAAGAGGTGGCGGAAGTATTCCAATTATTGCCTTGTTTGAAGCTGAATTAGGTATCAAGTCTATCTTAATGGGATTCGGATTAGATAGCGATGCATTGCATTCTCCTAACGAAAAATATGGTTTGTTTAATTATTATAAAGGAATAGAAACAATTCCATTTTTCTATAAATTTTACAAAGAAATGAAGAAAGCTTAGTTGTTTTCGAAACAATTTTGGATATTTTTGCATTAATTTAAAGAATAATATGCATTTTAAAAATTTCCTACTAACAACTGTTTTTTCAACTTTACTCATCATTAATGCTTGTAAAGACAAAACCGAAGATCCTAAGCCGAATAATTCTACAAACTGCGATAGTAAAAATATCACAGTGAATGTAAGTATTGATTCAGCTTCTAAATGTTCGAGCAATGGTAAACTTGCCATTAACGTAAGTGGCTCTACTGGATTTACCTACCAATTAGGTACTGGTAGTTTCCAAGCAGATTCGATTTTTAGTGATTTAGCTGCTGGCGCCTATTCAATTACTGTGAAAGATTTTGAGGGATGTACCAAAACGGTTAATGTAACATTGCCATCTAGTGGTGTCTATGGTGCTAAGTTTACTATAGTGAATAATATTATCACCACTAAATGTAATCAGATTTGTCATACTGCTGGAGTTGGCGGTGCCACTAAAGGTATTTTCAATACAGATTGTGATATTGTAAGTCGTAAAGCGCTAATTAAAACTAAAGCTGTAGATGGCACTATGGGCTCATTAAATTCAACTGAAAAACAACAGATAACAGATTGGATAAACGCTGGAGGTCAAATAACCAACTAAATTAATTCAGAAGGCTGCCATAAAAAGCAGCCTTTTTTTTATGAGATATTTATTAGAATTGTCTTACGATGGGTCCAACTACCAAGGTTGGCAAATTCAACCTAACGGATTAACTGTTCAGGAGGTGCTTAATAATGCTATCAGTGTTATCGTGAGACAATCAATTGAAACTATTGGCTGTGGTAGAACAGATACAGGCGTGCATGCTCGTCAATATTTTGCGCATTTTGATGTAGAAAATGAGTTACCTGGAAATTTTAAAAGAAGTTTAAATGGTATTTTGCCGTATGATATTGCTGTGCACGATTGTCAAATGGTGAGTTCTGAATTTAATTCTAGATTTGATGCGGTTTCGCGCACCTATGAATATCAAATTATATTTGAGAAAGATCCTTTTTTAAATAAACATGCAGTAAGATGGCATGCCGATTTAGATATTGATGCCATGAATAAGGCATGCGTTGCTATGATTGGTACTAGAGATTTTTCTAGTTTTAGTAAAGTTAATACCGATGTTAAACATTTTGATTGTAATCTCATGTCTGCTCGCTGGTATTATCGAGAAAATATTCTGATTTTTGAAGTTACAGCTAATAGATTCCTCCGAAATATGGTAAGAGCCATGGTCGGTACGCTTATAATGATTGGTGAAGGTAAAATTAATCAGGAAAAATTCCTTGAGATTTTGGATAGTGGAGATAGACGCAATGCAGGAACTTCGGTGCCAGCGCATGGACTCTATTTGGTAAGTGTAGAATATTAGCTTATTCTTATCTTTGTATCGCAAAATGAGATTCCTACTATTTCCTTTAGCTTGGCTATACAGTGCCATTGTCTACTTCAGAAATCTGATGTATGATATTGGAATCTTCAAATCTTATAAGTCAAAATTACAAACAATTTGCATAGGTAATCTTCAAGTTGGGGGCTCTGGTAAAACACCCATGACCGCATATCTATATCGACTGTTTGCTGAAAAAGAAAATATCGCTATTTTATCGAGAGGATATGGCAGAAAGACAAAAGGATTAATTTTAGCAGATGCACTATCTACTGCAGATACTATTGGAGATGAACCATTTTGGTATTTTGAAAATTTAAAACATGCTCAAGTTCTTGTTTCAGAAAAAAGAGCAGTTGGGTTACAATTTCTAGAAAATACGAATTGCACTTTTGTGCTACTCGATGATTCATTTCAACATCGTGCTATTAAGGCTGATTTAAATATTGTACTCACTGAGTACCGTTTACCCTATTATCAAGATTATATGATGCCAGTTGGTCGATTAAGAGAATCTAAATTGGGCATCAAAAGAGCGCAAATGGTCATTGTAACCAAATGTCCTGCAAATTTGTCGCCTCAAGAAATGGAGACGATAAAAATGAAATTAGCTCTTAATGGCAATGTTTTAGTTTATTTTTCTACCTTAAAGTATGGCGAACCTTATGGTATTTTGAATGCTAGTCTTAAAATTAATAACACTAATCGCAAAGTTATTGCCATGAGTGGACTTGCTAATCCAGATGACTTTATTAAGCAATGTGGTCAATATGGCACTGTGACTCCCGTGAATTTTAATGATCACCATTCATATACGTCACAAGATATTGAAAAAGTGAATGCCATGTTAGATGAGCATACCATTGTTATTTGTACTGAAAAGGATGCTGTTAAATTGAAATCTAAAACACTTATGCATCTGCTCAAGGAAGCACAATATTTTGCACTGCCAGTTGCACCTAAGTTCTTGAATATTGAGGATGATGAGATGCGTAATACTTGTATGAAGTTTCTCACTTCG
>JADLHV010000234.1 GCA_020848595.1 Bacteroidia bacterium | reverse complement strand
GTTCTTGAGCATTACTAACTGCCGATACATTTAAAATACCGGCCGCTCCCATTGTATCATAAAACGCACACCATAATGGAGCTTGATTAGGTTTTTTACCATCGATTCCCCAACTTGAATTAACAACAGTTACAAATGCCCCTTTTTGTCCATTAGTCTGCTCATATAATCGACGTTGATATAAGATATAGCTGTATGCCTTTATTACATCTGATTGATAGGTTGTCGGAAATCGACCTGTATCGGTAATATTAACTATCATCAATTTAACATTCCACATTATACCACTAACTCCAGTAATATTATTTGTTCTAGCACCTATGATACCAGAAACAGGCGTTCCATGTTTAGCTTTGTAATATAAACTATCACTGATATCATTGTTTTGTCCAACGAAATTCCATCCATAGGTATCCTCTATATAACCATTGCCATCATCATCTACACCATTTCCAAGTGTATCGGCATAATTTATCCAAATATTTCCTTGAAAATCTGGATGATTTATATGCAAACCATCATCCACTACTGCCACTACAATTGTATCTCCACGTCTATTAACACCACTACGCGTTATATCCCAAGCCTGAACAGCTTTTATTAAAGATAAATGCCATTGTTGTCCAAAAAAAGTATCATTCGGTGTTGTAGTACGCATTGAAACAACATTATCTTCTTGGTGCATGTCGTAATATGGAAGTTGAGTGATTAAGGAGACGACAGCACTTTGAGAAAGTTTTGATTTATAGTACGAGAATTTAAAATAGGTGTTTTGAAGATTTAATGCATCGATTGACTCAAATTTATAATGACTAAGCTCCCTTAAACTCTCAATTTCTGATTGCTGAGAAAAATGCACGATATAAGATTGCAGAGAATCTTTATTATTAATTGCCTCAGAATTGACTGAATTTAATACAAACAATACTATTAAAATGCGTTTGAACATATTTACAAATTTACAAAAAACATAGCAGCTTAAATCTATTTATATATTAGACACCCTTGACATGAAAAAGTTGCAATCTATTTAAAACCTTAAAACTACATGTCCTTCTATTTTTAGAATATGACAGTTTTATGACACAAATTCATCAACTCATTCCCTCTAATTAATTAGAAATGGGATTTAAAATCAACATAGAAAAACCTTGTCATGAAGATTGGGATAAGATGAAAATCGGCATCCAAACTAGACATTGTCAATCATGTCAAAAAAATGTTGTTGATTTTACTCAAATGAATCGACATCAAATTATAGAATATCTTCTTTTAAATTCGAGCTCCCAGATTTGTGCTAGAATGAACTATTCTCAAATAGATTATTCTACAGAAGAAATAACGCACTCGTTAGACACTCTGTTAAGTAAAACTTCCGATTTATTTCAAAAGGAATTACTTATTTCAGTGGCGGCTCTCTTACTGACATCTTGCACCAACAACAACTCCAACAAAGAGCTAAAAGGGAACATATCAATAGGTTCTATTCCAACTATTGAATTAATCAAAGAAAGCAATAATCATCCATTAATTCAAGACATACAAACTACAGAAGAACCTAATAAAGAAAAAACTGTAAAGAAAATAAACCCTAGTAACATAGATGATTCTTTAGTTAAAAAACAAAATAGAATACCGGAGCAAACCAAAGAAGAATTTGTAGAAGAATTAACATTTAAAGACACCATTAATTTTGAAGAAATAGTCATTAAAAAGCGAAATCCAAATGACTATGATGGTGTTATAATGGGTGGATTACCAGGTTCATCTAGTAGACAACATATTACCCCGCCGCAATATATTGAAGGCTACGATTCTTTAATGCGTTTCGTACAAGTTAATTTAAAGCGGCCATCAAGTCAAGGTGATACATTAAAAGACTTCACCATCTATGTCCAATTTAAAGTCACTGCCAGAGGAAAGCTAAGAAAAATAAGTATCTTAAATCCTAATCCATCTTTAAAAAATTACGAAAAAGAAGCCATACGCATTATAAGAAAAGCAAAAGGATGGTTACCTGCTAGGAACAGTAAAGGCAAAAGAATTAGTATAAATTATACCCTTCCAGTAAGGTTTTAAATCTTAAGTTTAGCGAAGAATAAATCTACTTTTTATTTGTCATAAACTTTACTGAATTTTGCCCTATAAATGAATAGGGAAAAACTCATTAGTGAAATCAAGAGAAAAAACAGTCTCTTATGTGTTGGCTTAGATACAGATATGGAGAAATTACCTAATGGTATAGAACGTTCTATGGCAGGTATTCTCGAATTCAACAAGCAAATTATAGAGGCTACAAATCCATATGCCATCGCATACAAGATTAATACAGCGTTTTATGAGCAATATGGCGCAGAAGGATGGCAATGTATGGCAGACACCTTAAAATTAATCCCAAACGATTGCTTAACTATTGCAGACGCAAAACGTGGTGATATTGGCAATACGAGTAGTATGTATGCCAAAGCTTTTTTCAAAAACATGAATTTTGATGCTATAACGGTTGCTCCATATATGGGTGAAGACTCTTTAAGTCCTTTCTTTCAATTTGAAAATAAGTGGGTAATTTGTCTTGGATTAACGAGTAATGCAGGAAGTAAAGATTTTCAAATATTAAGCTACGACGATAAACCGCTTTATGAAACTGTAATGGAAAAAGTTAGTCACTGGGGCAACGAAAACAATCTAATGTTTGTAACAGGTGCAACAAAAGCAAGTGATTTAAAATCTTTAAGAGCTAAATTCCCTCAACATTTCTTTTTAGTTCCGGGTGTTGGTGCACAAGGAGGCACAGTAAAAGATGTTTGCGATAATGCGTTGACTGATTTTGGTGGACTTTTAATCAATGCCAGTCGCAGCATTTTATATGCCAGCAGTGAACATGATTTTAAAGAAAAGGCACAAGCCGAAGCTATAACTTTGAGAGATGCATGTGCTTTAGCATTAAAAAACCATTAAAAAAGCCCGATATTTCTATCAGGCTCTTGCAATTTCTTAGGCTATCTTCACAACATCTCGTTTATCTTTCCTTCGCATTTTATTTGGAACAGTAGCCACTATTTCATCGGCTAAAGTTTTAATCAAACGCTTTTTAACGAAATGCCTATGGGTAAACATGCTAATTTCTCTCACTGGCTCTGGAGATTTGAAATAACGTACCAAATCCATTTGTTCATCACTCATATCCATAATAGCCATTTCAGGAATAATGGTGATACCGTCATCTTGCTCAACAATACGCTTTAAAGTTTCTACACTACCAGTTTGATATTCGAATCGAGTTTTAGCATTATCCTTTTTTCTATCAGAACACAAGTTGATTACTTGATTGCGCATACAATGGCCTTCATTAAGAATCCAGATATCATCTAATTCTAATTCACCCGCTTTTACAGTTGTCTTTTTAGAAAGCTTATTCGATTTAGATACATACGCTACAAACTCCTCATAATACAAAGTTTCTTCATTAAGATTCTTATCCTTAATTGGAGATGCCATTATTCCACAATCTAATTGATCGTTCTTTAATTGTTGAATTATTTGATCCGTTGTTAGTTCGTTAACCACTAAATTAACTTCAGGATATTTATTTAAAAACTTCACTAAAAATCGAGGTATAAGATAAGGCGCAACGGTTGGTATAATACCTAACCTCAAATCACCTTTTACTTCACCTTTTTCATCCTGAATAATTTCAATAATCTTACTGTGTTCTTTAAGAACATTTCTCGCTTGAGCGATAACATCTTCACCAATATGAGTTGGAATAACAGGTTGCTTACTACGATCAAAAATCTTTACGCCTAACTCATCTTCCAATTTCTGAATCTGCATGCTTAAAGTTGGCTGTGTTACAAAACAACTATCAGCTGCATTAACAAAATTACGATGGGTATCTAAGGCGATAATATATTCTAATTGAGTTATAGTCATAATTTATATTTATTTAAGCAAATATAGAGATATTTCTTAAAACTTACTATTTTTTTTAGCCGAACACACCTAAAACGACGAGCAAAGCATGAACTATAGCTATACCGAAATACCCTAAAGCACCTCCTGCAAAAAACCATCCAGCAAACAATAACAACAATAAACTAATCCAGAAATGGATGTTAATTTCATCAAAATAAAGATAAATAGCCAATAATTGAAGTGGTGGAATTAATGCTAAAATAATGAGAATTATTAGATTCATATCCGAATCTGAACTATCATTTGTAGATTGTTTATGAGACAAACTAGTTAATGCATCCTTTACTTTATTTAACTTACGTTTACTAGGTTTTTTATAGTCAGTTTCTGACTTTGAATCTAATTTTCTTGAATTTGGCTTAACAGTACTTGGTTTAGCCACTGGTGTAGATTGAACTTGTTCGTCTGAATAAACAGGATTTTGAGGCACAGTAGAAACTTCAGAAATAGCTGGAACCTCTAATTCAGATTCAGATTCATTGTTTATAGCAACTTCAACTTTACTTTTCTTAACTTTATCTTTTTTAGCTACACTTGTAGCAGGTTTATCTTTACCTCCAAACCAATCGATATTTAAACCTCTGTTATAGCGCATTTTTGTTACGCTTAAACTACCACATGAAGATAGAATTAAAATGGCAATTACAGCCATTAAAAGATTTTGATTTTTATTCATAAGTTTATTAATTAAAAGTTATTAGAGCTTGATTTTTATCTACTGCTTGTTTATCACTTACCAAGATTTGCTTAACAATTCCATCAATTGGAGATTTAATGATATTTTCCATTTTCATTGCCTCAAGAATTAAAATAGGGTCTCCTTTTTTTACTTCTTGATTTTCAGTCACTTTTATACTAAGTACAAGTCCAGGCATAGGTGCTTTAACTTCATTCACCTTCGGCTTACTAACTTGATCAAGCCCCATACTCTTTAAGAGTTGATCAAATCGGTCTTTCACTCCAATTTCATAAACACGCCCATCAAATCCAATACGATAGGTTTTAGACTCCTTATCAAACCCAATAAGTTCGAACATATAGGAGTGTTGATTATAAATCATGTGAAAAAATTTCCCATCTTGAACACTGAGAATATCCAAAAGGCTTGTTTTGTCATTAACTGTAACTTCCTTGCCTTGGAAGTCAACTTTTACTGTCTTTCCATTAACGATTGCTTCTAACATCGTTCGGCAAAGTTAGTCGTTTAATTCTACTCGACAACAAATTTTATCAACCCAAATTCAGATTTTAGGAAATAAACACCAGGCGTTAAATCACCAATATAAATATCTTTATTTACGCCGTCTATGTCAAAGCATTTAATTTCATTGCCAAGAATATCTATAATCTTAAATGTTATCATAGCAGTATTAGTTTCTTTGATATCTATTGTAATAAATTCGTGACTTGGATTTGGATAAATATTTAATCTTTCTAATTTCAACGAATTAATTCCAATGGAATTATCAATTCTAAAATCAATCTGAAGTACATTATTCGTCATAATTTGATCACTTGAACTGAATACTTCTACAAAACATTTATATGGACCACTTAATTGATCTTTAACAACCAGTTTTTTCAACATGGCCACGTTCACACTTGCACCAGAAGGCAAATTATTGATTTCTACACTGTCTCTATAAACCTCATTACCCAAAAATGTTACTGTATCAATATACATAATAATTACTCTAGCATAAGCCGATGGCAAAGTAGATAAACCAAAATTTGAAATAGTGACCTTAGGCACAATATCAATATCCTTTTTCAAATACGTTTTATTAGCAATTGGTGTATCTATATTAATTGCTCTAGGATCATATTGAATTAAAAACTGACTAACTGATCTTGCGGTATCATTTAAACTATATTGATCTTCCGGATGTTCTATCCATGCAGACACTTTTATTGGTATGGCAGAATTTATACTAAATGCAGGAAAATTCAATAGTAAGTAAGAAGAATCTATCAATTGTGTATCTATGAATTTAGTATAAATATTTACTCCATTAAGGCCATGAGTGACTCTAATTTGTGCCCTAAAAGTTCCACTTAAAAAACTATCCCCTAGATTTTCAATTCTAATTTTAGGACTTACGTTTTCTATATTAACTAAAAGTGTATCAGAATTTGTAGGATATAAAATTGAAGTAACGCCTATATCCTTAGATTTGGCAACATGATATATTCCTTTTAATGTATCATTAGACTTAACGAAATCGACATTCAATAAAGTAAAGGCTTCTACATTATAATCTTGCAAATTATCTAAGAGTAAACTCGTATCAATATCGACTGTTTTAGTTTCTCCGCTATCTAAAGTCATATTAATAATTTTAACATACTTTAAACTTGCACCTTGAGTAACTTTAAACACTACTGGGAATGGCGTATTTTGAGGATTATAGCCATTATTCCTCACAGTAACAGAAGTTGGATACTTCTTATTAATTTGAAGATAATCATTAGGTGCAGGAGATATTGCTACAAGCTCAACATCATCTGGAACTCCTACCGAAAAATAGCTATTCAATGTATCATTAAATCGGATTTGGTCTGTTGGTAAAGAGCAATAAACTTTCATATTGTAATAACCCTTGGCAATAGGCTGAAAGTTCTTAAACAATAATGTTTGAGCTTGATTTCTAAAACTATTCGTTATAAAAGAATCCCTATAAACCAAAGTTGCTCCATAATAGATATCGCAATAACTAGGAAACACATCACCTTGATTGGCATCTCCAACATTTATCAATAAAGCTTCTGGTTTTTTTGCCACAACAGGAGGCGACAAACTCTTGCCATTTAGAGGATAAATGATTTCAGAAATAGCGACATCATTACTTCTAACTATTTTAAAGAATCTACTTACTGTATCATTTGTTTTATCTATATCAATACCCAATTCAGAAAAAGCTCTAAAGAAATAAGAGCCTTTAACATCGCAAGGGAAAGGAGTAAATGAAGCCAAAACACTATTCAGAGCAGTTAAATTAAAATTCTTCACATCAGAATAAATCAAGTTCATAGAACTATCATAAATTTCTGCTCTAACATTAAATGCTTGATTATCTAAACCATAATTTTGAACATATACAGTTGGATAAATAGTATCAACAAATTGCTCATAATCGAATCCACTTGATGGGTCAAAAATAGTTCCAGGGCCAACATCTTTAAATGCTGCAACTACCAAAGTATATTTAAGCGTATCGTTATCTTTTATTTGATCATTAGGTAATCGAGTAATGATTGTAACGTCATAAATTCCAGCTGACAATGGATTAAAAGTTGAATCAAAAGTTAGAGAAACACGCTCGCCGCTATCTAAAGTTATAGTTCGTGAAGAACTAAATTCTAGATTTCCAAAACGTTTAATATCCATTTTAACAGAAAATGGTGTAGTCTGATCATTGGTTCCATAGTTTATAAACGAAGCTTTAGGCGCCATTTTACCTATTGAAGCTAACCATAAAGTATCTCTTGGGAAGTCATGCCTTAAAGGTGCGACATCATTAGCTGCTTGAATACGCGGTTCGATTACAAATTTAAAAGGAGCATCAGGCGCAAAATCTACCCAATTGGTATCGCCCATTGGTGAAGCATAAAAGAAAGTATTTTTTCGCACAGGCACATCAGGTTGATAACCGAATCCAACATTAACTGTTCCTATTTGTCTAACACCAACATAGAAATTACCATTCACAGAAACTATTGGATCTACTGGAGTAATAAAATTGGGGGCAGGCATTAAAGTATCCGACTCCCATACCATTGTTTTTGGCGTTCCATTTACACCATCTGCTGCCCATATTCCAAGTTTAAAAGGTTGATTAGACCCAGAAATGGCTACACCAATTTGATTGATAGATTTCTGACTTGAAGAATAGAATTTAGCAACAAAATCACCCGTACTTCCATTAAATCCAACTCCACCAGTAATTGGTCGTGTTGGATCCTTATAAGAATACATAAATTCAGTTGCAATACGGTAACTTAAACTGGTATTATTTGAATTATCCTCATCAGGCTCCATTCGAACGGTTAGAGTATCTAAGCCCGTATTTATAGGATATAAAAGTGGCAAAGCAAACGTCTTTTCCTCTAACGAATTTAAAGTATATGTTGAAGAATCAATTAAATTATTAGCTCCTTTACTCTCAATAAACAATTTAAATGTAGCTGTTTTCTTTCCGACATTTTGTACAATTGCCCTTACTGTATCTGGATTTCCTTGAGGGACTGGCAATTTACCCAAACTGTAGACTTTATTGACCGACATATCAAAATTAGCCCTTGGAAACTCAATTCGTAGTGTAGGATGTAACTCGCTGCTCGAATTAGTTGTATCTGTCAATGTTCCACCATTGGTACGAACAAATTTAGTTTGATTAGAAGTAAAACCTGAAACTGTTCCACTACTTTCAAAAGTCCAAAAAATATTGGTCATTTGAGCAGAAGCCTGAGTGTATTCTACCAAAATTTCGAGATTCTTACCTAAAACCGTATCAACAACATAAGGCGAACTAAATTCAAATCTTACCCAGCCATTTATGGTATCAATATCTGCACTTGGGTCTTTATCATAAACCTTTTTCATACCCGTAGTGCTTGTCAGATTAACCCAATTAACACTTTTAATTCCGTAATTGCTATTGACTGTCATACGCATAAAAATTCGCATATTACAATTCCCAGACAATCCACCGC
Source organism: Bacteroidia bacterium (assembly GCA_020848595.1). Classification (GTDB taxonomy): domain Bacteria; phylum Bacteroidota; class Bacteroidia; order NS11-12g; family UBA955; genus JABMMZ01. Next base: position 12,001 of record JADLHV010000234.1, on the reverse strand, counting down.
CACCATTTCTATGAAACGAAATACTCCTAATTGTATCACTATGTCTTAAACTACTTACGGTCGAAGCTGGATATATATAAGCATATCTAGAAGCGGCATTGGCAATTGCACTAGTATTAGCAGGACCTGCAAAATTTGAACCTGTAAAAGTTAAATTTCCAATAGTTAAAACCTGTCCGTTGATAGCTGAAACGAACAGCATAGTAAAAAACAATAAAATAGAGTGGTAACGTTTAATCATAAGCCTTGAAATGCATATTTCAACCAAAAATAGTTGTTTAACACATTATAACTTCGTAAAAATATGTTTTTTGAACCAATTCACAAAACTTAAAGGCTCAATTTTAAATAAAAATGACACTTCAAGGTCTACATTTCGAAAAAATATAAATTAAAATAAATATCTAACAAACAGAATAAGTATTTTTTAGGTGGAAATAACTTATTTATTCAAAGCACTAAATTACAAATTAAGGCCTCAAAAACTCATAATTTTAAATGTAATTAAATCCCTCATTTAAAAATTTTATATCCCTATAGAATGTTTAATGTGAATATTCCTTAAAAATCTTATTCAACCATTTTAACAACATAAAAATTATAATGGCGGCACCAAATAACAGCAATGAATTGGTCATAAAAAACCATTGCTTATCTTCATATTTATCCCACATTGAAGCTAAAATACCCGACAATTTATTACCGATTGAAGTACTTAAAAACCAGCCACCCATCATAAGAGCTGTAAGGCGTGGTGGACTTAATTTAGAAACCAAACTTAAACCCATAGGACTTAAAAACAATTCACCGATAGTAACCACACCATAAGTGCCCCACAACCACCAAGAGCTTGCTTTTTCGGCACCATTATGACAGTATATTACAGCCGCAACCATCACTAAGGGTGACAAAGCAGATACAAAAAGTCCCCAAGCAATTTTAGAAGGTGTACTTACCTCTTTTCCACGTTTCTTAAGCCATAAAAAGAATGCAACAACTAAAGGCGTTAACAAAACAACCCAAAAGGGATTAATAGATTGATATAATTCGGTATTTATGACTTTTAAATCCGATTTTAATTCACTTGAATCATACCCTGAATTGCGTAAATAAATGTCCCTTCCATATTCTTTTACAACTTCTTTATTTTCTTTAATCAAATTAAAATCCTTATCGTACTTATCAACCACTCCATATTCAATTTTAACAGTTTCCATTTGCTTTAATTCATCCAAAGTAGAGACAGCATAGGAAGGCGCTTCGCGGTCAGTGTAATATTTAGCCCATGTTGTAAGAGCTGTTCCATTTTGTTTAAATACTGCCCAGAACATAACAGAAACTAGCATTACGACTAACAAAGCCATGATTGGTTTTTTATCTTTTACAGATGCCTTTGCATACAAGGTATAATAAAAATAAATTATTGGCAGTGTAGAGAAAATAAATGCATCAGAAGAATCGCTTCCTAAGAGATTACCTGGAATGAACCATCCTGCTGCACCAAAAAGAATAGCAGGAAGAAAAATGAATTTAAATATAACATTAAGCGGTGTGTCCTCTGGTGTAACAGGTTTAATAACATTGCCGGATTTATAATTTTTCAAACCTAGAACAAAAACTATTATACCAATAAACATACCTAAACCAGCGCCTAAAAAAGCATATCCCCAACCGTACTTATTGCGTAAATATGCTGCTATAAAATTACAAATAAGTGCCCCGACATTTATACCCATATAAAAGATATTATATCCCGCATCTTTAGAAGCTTTATAGGGTTCTTCATTATAAAGATTTCCTAATAAAGTAGAGATATTGGGTTTAAAAAAGCCATTTCCAATGATAATAAGAGCCAATGAAACATAAAAAACACCCAAATGATGAATAGAAAGTCCACAATATCCAATACCCATTAAAGTTCCTCCTATAATAACCGCTTTTACATATCCTATCTTTCTATCTGCCAGCAAGCCTCCAATAAATGGTGTTAGAAAAACAAAAGCTATAAAAGTTCCATAAATATCATAAGCCTCTCCTTTAGCCATTGCAAAGCCTCCCCCATCTACTTTCTCCATGAGATACTGAACAAAAATTCCAATAATAAGGTAATAGCCAAAACGTTCCCACATCTCAGCAAAAAACAAATAAGGCAAAGCCTTCGGGTGTTTACGATCTTTTTTACTCATAAAGTTTACGATAATAAGAAAAAAATCAGGTTAAGAAAAACAATACTTCAATTCTAACATATTAAAATCAATTAAAAAGGACATAGCACAAACAATTGTATATAGCTATTCATTGGTTTAATTTGGCGAATGGTATTATCTTTGCCCTTAAACCCTCATGGCATTTAAAGTATCTAACGAAAGTAAAGTAGGCGCCTTAGCAGCCATCGCTATCACCTTCCTAGTTTTAGGTTATAATTATCTTGCAGGTAGAGGCAGCTTATTCGCAAAAAAATTCACCTTAAATGTAATACTTGAAGATGTAAAAGAAATAAGTACTTCCACTCCAGTATTATATAATGGTTTTAAAGTTGGCAATGTTACAGACATTGAAATGAGTGATACACAAGGGCAGTTTATGGTTTATTTTGTTATTAATGAAGATATTTATATCCCTAAAGGCTCTTCAATTAAAGCAACAAGTGGTATGCTCGGTGGTCGGGTTCTTAATTTAATTCTAAGCGATGGTAAAGAGTTAGCTAATAATGGTCAAACGCTCACTTCTATAAAAGATACTACTATCCTTGAGTCGGTTAGTAATGTCTTAAAACCGTTAAATGCAAAAATCAATAGTATTGTAACTTCATTAGATAGTTTATTATCAAATGGTGAACTCAATAATTCAATTAAAAACTTGAATAGTTCATTAAAATCTTTCACAAGAACGAGTGATAACGCCTCTAAAATGTTAGAGGATAATTTACCTAAAATCACCTCTATTATTGGCAATGTTGAGAGCATTACCAACAACTTGAAGAACAATAATGATAAAATCAGCTTAATTCTTAGTAACTTAAAAAACACTACGGATAATCTTGCTGCATTAAAGTTAAAAGAAACGGTAGATAAAGCAAATGAAACCTTAGCTTCTATTAGTGAAGTGATGGATAAAATTAATAAAGGTGAAGGTAGTTTAGGATTATTAGTCAACGACAAAGCACTTTATAATAACTTAAATAATACGGCAGCAGAACTTGACAAATTACTTAAAGATTTACAGAAATTCCCCCAAAAGTATCTACCAATACCGTTTACCAAAGGCCAAAGAAAAAAGGCTATGGATGCTAGTGACAAGGCAAACAACTAGTTAAAAATAATTTTTTAATTGATAATAATTTATTATCATTGCAGTGTTGAAGCAGGAATTCTTCTTGTCTTAGAAATCAATTTTCAACACCCCCACAAACTTTGCCAAATCATTTAACTGTTTTTAAAACAAAGATATTTACTTTTCCACAACGCAATGGATAACAAAGACTTATTGAGCAAGCCGATTGAAGAGCTCAGAATAATCGGTAATGCATTAGGCATAGAAGGTGCCAACGAGATGAGCAAGGAAGAACTAACCAAAAGACTTTCTGCATTGGAATCTGGAATTGATTCTAATACTGAAGATTCATCAAATGATTCTATTGGTAATGAGGACTCTACAAAGAAAAAAAGAGGCCCTAAATCTAAGAAACCTAAAGAGCAAAACGATTCTAAAAAGCATACTAAAGAAAAAAATGATGCTGAAAAGGAAATTGAAATGCTCGAAACCTCTAATAATGATAGTAATGAGCAATTAATTGAAATGGAAAATGAAGTAAATATTCCTCAAGTGGAGGAAATAGAACCTATCATGGAAGCCGCTCCAATTAATAATCAAATGCCTGTTCAGGAAAATCAAGTTGAAAAACCAAAACATCAACATAAACAACCTTCCGAAGAACAACAAAAACAACAAGAACAGCAAAGAATAGAGCGTGAACGCATGGATCGTGAACGCCAAGAAAGAGAAGCAGCTAAACGCGATAGAATACAACAACTTCTAGAAATGGAAGGTGTTGTTACTACTCAAGGTGTATTAGAAGTTGTGCAAGATGGCTTTGGCTTTTTAAGATCTTCGGATTATAATTATATGGCTTCTCCTGATGATGTGTATTTAGCTCCTCACCAAGTACGTTCGCATGGACTAAAAACTGGCGATACTGTTCAATGTACAATTCGCCCTCCTAAAGAAGGTGAAAAATACTTCGCTATGGTTAAAGTTGAACGCATCAATGGTAAAACTGTTGAAGAAATTAGAGATAGGGTGTCTTTTGAACACTTAACACCTTTGTTTCCCGAAGAAAAACTCAACTTGGTTGACAAAAATGATAATTATAGCAACCGTATTATTGACTTAGTGTCACCAATTGGTAAAGGACAACGTGGCCTAATTGTGGCTCAACCAAAAACTGGTAAAACTCAATTATTGAAAAGTTTGGCCAATGCTATTGCGGCTAATCATCCTGAAATCTATATGATTATTCTTCTAATTGACGAACGTCCAGAAGAAGTTACCGACATGGCTAGAAGTGTAAAAGCTGAAGTAGTTGCTAGTACTTTTGATGAACCAGCTGATAAACATGTGAAATTGGCTAATATCGTTTTAGAAAAAGCTAAACGCTTAACTGAAAGTGGTCATGATGTCGTGATTTTACTAGATTCAATTACTAGACTTGCACGTGCTTATAATACCGTTCAACCTGCTTCAGGAAAAATATTATCAGGTGGTGTCGATGCAAATGCTTTACAAAAACCTAAACGTTTCTTTGGTGCTGCTCGTAATATAGAAAATGGTGGCTCTTTAACCATTATTGCAACGGCTTTGACTGATACAGGTAGCAAAATGGATGAAGTTATTTTTGAAGAGTTTAAAGGTACGGGTAACATGGAATTACAATTGGATAGAAGACTTTCTAATAAGCGTATCTATCCAGCAATAGATATTGTAAGTTCAAGCACCAGAAGAGATGATATGCTCCTTGATAATAGTAACATGCAAAAAATGTGGGTATTAAGAAATCACTTGGATGATATGAACAGTGAAGAAGCCATGAAAACAATGCTCAAATATATGGAAGGTACTAAAAGTAATCAGGAGTTCCTTGTTAGCATGAATGGATAACCCCTTTTCATAACTCAATTTTATTTTTTAAATCGAAACTTCATAGATTTGTATTCTATGAAACAATTTCTCTTACTTTTATTTTTCTCTCTTTTCATCAATTATTCGGACGCAAAGTCTATAGATTCTGCAACAATAGTTGTATTTGGGAAAAGCTATGTTGTAAAAGTCGGTGACACACTGCAACTCGGCTATGGAACAAATCCTGACGGATCATTTATGTATTTAAGTTTAGGTGCTGGTGAAAATCAAACAGGATTAGGAAAAGAGTTCGCAGGGAAAACCGTTGTTATAAAAAAAATAAGATATTTTAAAATAACCGACCAAATTTAAGTTATTCTAAAAGGTAAAAACTTTTTCCCTTTAGCCTTGTTCCCACAAGCAATCGAAAAACTCGAAATTGTAAGTCTAAACGGAGTTGAATTTAAGCCCCAATAAAAAAGGGGCATCTAAATAGACACCCCTTTTAAACATTTGAAATAAATCTACAAATCTATTCGCAGCAAGAGCAACCGCACTCGCAATTATCTCCAGTACATTCTGTGCCACATGAGCAATCAGTACAAGAGCCTTCGGTGCAACATTCTTGTTTACTACAACATGCTCCAGAACAAGCATCTTTATTTGAATTTGAGTTAAGGGCGTATAATACACCTGTACCAGCTATTGCAACTATTGCAGTTAGCATTAATATTTTCTTTTTCATGATATTTATTATTAAAAATTTTTTGGACTAAAATCAATTCATTCAAAAATTGAATAAACCAATTAGTCAGTTTTTTCTTCGATTTAAGCGCATCGAAAAATAAGCGCATTGTAACCATTTTGGCGACACAGGGGTTAGAAAGCCTAAAGATCAAACTGCGTGTACTAAAAAGAGTCTAAAACTCATTAGCACAAAGCCAGTGGGTATCAAATGGTCAAGACGCGCTTCTTTAATAGAATCGGTATGGGGTAATTGCCATCAAACGCGTAATTATCAGAAAAATAATTACTATTATCGTCGACGATCTTTGTAGAAAACAGCTTTATAGGTGCTGTAAATTGAAAAATATTTTTTAGAGATGTATATTTTTTAGCTAGCCCTGGAACTTGATTTATGACTGTATTAAATACAACATTTTCGCAACAAGATTTTTTAGGGTCTATATTTTTAAAAGCAGGACAACAAGCCTTATTATTGGAATGTGGCTCAGAATAATTAAAACCTAAAGCTATGCCAGATAATTCATCGCAACATTTAGAAATATCGATACTTAGACCGTTTCCGCTAAATACAAATATAAAAATCAATATGATTGCTTTGAATCTCAACAAGAACAAATATACAAATTTTATTCCAAATTAGCAAATTTAAAAATAAATTATTGCCTTTACATGGAAGCTACGAAGCTGATATAGAACCTTTTATTTAAATATATATCCATAGAATATTCAAGTCGGAAACAATAGTCATAATAAAGCACTAGGTTATAGACTATACCTCCTCCATATTGCCATGTGTTAGGCAACGAATTAGCCATCAACAATCCATCTTTTTGACTTTCATTTAAAACAAACCCAGCATCAAAATAAGTTGAAAAATACATAGCAACGGGTACTTCTTCATAGTTCTTCATTTTCTTCATAAAACTATACTTCTTATTATGGAATCGATATTTCAATTCAGATTTACCCAATAAAAAATGATTCCCATCAATGACATTGAGTTCATAACCTCTAATATAATCTTTACCATAACCCAAAGCTTGAGCATGCGTATATTGAGGCGTATAATTAGAATACCATCTTGCAGTGCCATGAATAGAACCAAAAAACCTACCTCCTAACGGTAAATATCTCGAATAAGCAGCCTTTAACATTAATGTTTGAAAATCTTTAAATTTAAAAAAGAAATTCGACGCTTCTAGATTGACTTTCAATAAGTGCCCAGATAAAGGAAATCCTTTAAAATCACGACGATCATACAAATATTGATAACCTACATAAGCTTCCTTCTGATTCGTTTGACCATTCATCAAATACCGTTCATTAACAGACTTAGTGATAATTGTATCCTTAACCTCAATCTGACGAAAACCAGTATAAAAATTATGATAACTAAAGAATTTCTTTCTGTGAGTCACTATAACTTCCCCTAATTTTCTTGTTATCAATTCCACATCATTATCCTTAAAAAACAAAACCTTGTCGTCTTTAGTTGCATACCAAACTTCTCTATTGGTGTTTAATTGAGCTTTCAATTGAACGCCCCAAGTTTTCTTTTTGTTTATAAAGGGCATTCTATAAGATAATCCAACTGCTTTAGTATAACCTAAAACTAAATCAAGCACCATTGTTTCGTTTCTTCCACGAAGATTATACCACGACAAATCGACACCATAAATCAAACGTTTAGGGTCTTTTGTTAGCCACCATTGATTAAAATTCCTATCCGCATATTCGAGCACTGGAATTGGCCAAAAATACCATCTCTCTGTTACTATGATTTTCACCTCCCCTTTTAAATGAGAAATTTGAATTTCATTAAAAAGGAACAAATTAATTAACTGCTTGCGGCTTTGTTCTGAATGAAAATTCCAATTTTGAATTGTATCGCCAACACCAAAAGTTAACTCTCTTAAAATGATGCTTGCTTTAGTTTTATTATTTCCTTCAATAGAAATACGCTCAACTTTGAAGGCACTATCTAAATTTTGACTGTTAATGGTCAAAACAAAACCCAAGAAAACGAAAAACAAAACTGATTTAAAAAACATCAGTTCAGATGTCGATATAATTCATTAAATTTTCGTACCGTTCGTCAAGGTCATCAGCCTGGTCTTCGCGATTAAAATATTGAACAACTTTATAATCATAACGTTCTAAAGTAGCAAGAACGTGCTTTAGAGCAGTAGTATTAAGTTTAATATGCACTTCTAATTCATCCGAACCTTCTATATCAAAAAGAAATAATCCTAGTATTTTTGCATCACTGTATTCAATTACTCTCGAAAGGTCGGTCATTGAATAGTCGCCGGGTTTCATTCTTAATACAATGATACTTCCACCAGACCGTATACTTAAACTTCCACTTAATGCTTTGACAACATCCTTAGTTTTAAGTATCCCCATATACTCACCGTCTTCGTCGACAACCGCCATTAGTGACACATTAAGGGACTTTAAATGGGTTAAAGCATGTAAAATATGTTGACCTCTATTTACAAAAGGCAATATAGGAGCATAAGGTTCTAAATCGCTGAGTTGAAGTGATGGATTTAAATGTCCAATAGTTTCAAATGAGGCATAATTAACAAGGTGATGACGATTAACGATAGGTAAAATATCGATATGAAATCTATTCATTTGTTGAATGGCATCAGCCACTGTTTGATCTAAGGCTAAGGGCTCCAGATCATTTGTTAGATATTGATCCGTTATCATTTATTTCTACAAATATACTGAATTTCATCAATTTATCAAAAGCGAGCTTAATCTGCCAATAAATACGTCCTTAGAAATTGAAACACTTAGTTTTATTTCTTTTACTTTTTTGTAATTTTTTCTTGGCTTGTTTCTTAAAACTAAACTCCGTTAAATTTCCAAATGCTATTCCAATAAAAATATCTGCATCTTTAACTGAACGGGTATTTATAAAACTCAATAAACTATTAGTTCCTGCATACAATGGACCAAATCTAAAAGAGGTCCCCATTCTTAATGCACGATAATCATACTCAAGTAATATTGGTAATGAGACTTCAAAAAAACGATATTCTAATCTTGGCGAAACCATTAGAAAGCTTTGATACCGAGCATGTCGACTATCTCTATCTCGTAAGCTTTGACTTATTGTACCACTAACAAACGCATTTTTTCTAATTTGAACATCTCCAGTTAAAACCAATCGAGTTGGTAAACCTACGCGATAATTACCAGTTGTTGTAGATAAATTTCCAAACTCATTCATAAACGAATCCAATACGCCTAAATAATTTGAATTACCGCTGTAATTTGAATTTAATTTAACGCCAGTCTCTTGTACAATTTTCAATGAACGAAATGTTGCATCAGTATAATTTACACTTCCTATATCCATCAATGCAACACCCACTTTAGCAAAATATCTAGTATGAAATTTAGAATAATCACCATGCTGTTTAAATTCCTTTTTATGAAAAACATAGGTGGCACCTAAATCCACGCCCCAACCATGACCTAATTTATTTCCATAATCGATTAATGCTATTTCTGTTGGTAAAACAACAATACTGTCGGAATTAATTTGTCTATAATCTAAACCATCGGTACTTAAATGAAAACCTTGAAAACCCCAAACTTTCTTAATACTTGCCCCTATTAAAAGATGTCTTTTCCAATCGAGTTTAATATCTTTAGAGACATTAAAACCTAATACAGCTCTTGCATTTCCATTGGCATTAAAAGGTCGAATATTAGAATTTGCTCCGAATAAACTGAATGCCCCTTTTGTAGAATCAAACTCTTGAAATGCGGCATGGGCTAATGCTTCCGAAACTCTATTGACTCGAACATTTCCAGAAACTTGAGTAAACATACCAAAATGCCAGGTTTTAGATTTAAAAGTAAATGCAGGACCATAAACATCTGAAGAAACAGAGATGTATTTTACGTTACCATTTAATTTTTCACGCAGCCCAGCTTTATCAAAACTCGGATTTCCAGATTCTGTTTGATAAGCTACTGGTATTTTATTAGGAACTTTATAAATGGAGTAAGGTAATTTTAGAGTTAAGTAATTATTATTTGCATTTGCCCATAATCCAGCAAGATTAATCTGCCAATTATAAGCAGAATAGGCATTCAAAGAAGGGTTCAAATAAAATGAATGGACTGAACCATAATTTCCTAAACCTAACTGTGTATGATATTGAGCAACAAGACTAACTTGGCTAAAAACCAACAAAATTGTTAATGCCAAAAGTTTTCTTAACAAACCCATATACTATAAGAACATGAGTTTGCTTAAAAAGTTGCATCAAGGCTTTTAAAAAAAACATTAACCCTTGAGAGTAAGCGAAATACGTTTTCTATCGTAATCTATCTCTTTAATTTTTAAGTCCAATTTCTGATTCAATTTTAAAATCTCACTTGGACTTTTTATAAACGTATTTGCCATTTCAGAAATATGCAACAAACCATTTTCTTTAATTCCTAAATCAATGAATGCCCCAAAATTTGTAAGATTGATAACAATTCCTTTTACATGCATTCCTGGTTTCAAATCTTCCATACTTCGTATATGTTCATCAAATGATTCTTCATTTAATATATCTCTTGGATCTAATCCTGGCTTATCTAGTTCTTTCAAAATATCATTAAAAGTATACGCTCCAATTTGTTGTTTAACGTTCTCTAAATTTGCTAATTTTTCAATTGCACCCTTGTTACCAATCACCTCTTCTACTTTTAATCCAGCCAATTCCATCATCTTTTTCACATTTGTATATTGTTCTGGGTGAACAGCACTTTTATCCAATATATTCTTTGAATTTGGCACTTTTAAAAACCCTGCACTTTGTTCAAAAGCTTTCTCGCCTAATCTTGGAACTTTTTTTAGTTCATCTCTTGATTTAAATTCTCCATTTTTATCTCGATAAGCCACAATATTTGAAGCTAGTGCTGGACCAAGTCCAGATACATGACTTAATAATTCAACACCTGCAGTGTTAAGATTGACTCCCACTTTATTTACGCAAGCTTCTACAGTTTCTTGCAAGGATTTCTTCAATAAGTTTTGATTTACATCGTGCTGATATTGCCCTACTCCAATACTTTTAGCATCAATTTTCACTAATTCTGCTAAAGGATCCATTAATCTTCGACCTATACTAACAGCACCTCTCACAGTAACATCATAATCGGGAAATTCTTTTCGTGCGATTTCAGAAACAGAATAAACCGATGCCCCATCTTCATTCACTAAAAATACTGGAACCTTCCCTATTTTCCTTACAAAATCGGCGGTATCTCTACCTGCAGTTCCATTGCCAATTGCAATTGCATCGATTTTATATTTTTCAATTAAATCACAAATTTTCACTTCCGATTGTTGCTTATCATTACTCGAATTAAAGAACAAGACAGTATGATACAACAAATTGCCATTCTCGTTTAAACATACCGTTTTACATCCAGTTCTAATTCCGGGATCGATAGCAAGGATACGTTTAGAACCTAAAGGAGAAGAAAGCAACAATTGCTGTAAATTATCTGCGAAAATCTTGATAGCTTCGAGTTCGGCTTTTTCGAATAATTTCTGTGCAAGTTCATTTTCTAAAGAAGGTTGCAACAAGCGTTTATAGGCATCTTTAACAATATCTAACATAAAAGGCTTAGAAGCACTGTCCCTTCTAATCCATTTTCTATCCATTACTTCTAAAGTCCGTTCTTCGTCAGGCTCTATAGAAATCTTTATAATACCTTCATCTACAGCCCGCATAACGGCCATAATTCGATGCGAAGGCATATTAGAAGTTTTCTCAGAATAGTTGAAATAATCGCGATATTTTTCACCTTCTTTTTCCTTCCCTTTAGATAATTTAGTTGTCAAAATAGCATACTGTTCAAAACGTTGGCGCAAAATACTCCTTGTTTCAGCATCATCAGAAATCCATTGAACTACAATATCTGAAGCACCATCAATGGCATCATCAATATTTTTTACATCATTATTTAAATACCTCTCTGCTAATTGTTCAATTCTTGAATCTTTTTGTCCTAAAATTATTTTAGCTAAAGGTTCTAATCCCTTTTCGCGTGCTAAATCCGCCCTTGTTTTCTTTCTTTGCTTATAAGGCAAATACAAATCTTCAAGAATTGT
>JADLHV010000233.1 GCA_020848595.1 Bacteroidia bacterium | reverse complement strand
GGAATTTTTAGCGATTTAAAGACTTTGATTGGCCATTATGGCAATATCCAAATAGCACCCAACAATAACAACCTCGACCCACGTTTAGCCCCTAATGGCAAAGGTCAGCAGCTCAACCTCAATCAAACAGAAGTAGACGCCGTTATCGCATTTCTAAAAACACTAACAGGGAATGCACTATACACAGATTCTAAATGGAGCAATCCATTTCAATAAGCATAATCGGCTAAATATTCGAACTCGTGAGTTAATTTACCATTCTGACAAATTGTGGCATTTTGAATTACCGGACTTTCGGGTTTTAATAATTCAGGAATAACATATTCTATAAGCATTGCACCAAACCCTTCGCTGGCATCTCGAGGTAATTCAGCAGGTAAATTACTTACAGCCATAATATCTATGGTATGCTCTTGATATGGCTCACTCACTTTCATACTCATAGGATCATAGCCAAAAACTGGATCCGAAATTTTAGTATCTTTTATTGTAATTGGAACACTCCCATTGATATCACAACTAATATCAGCAATAACTTTAGGTCGAAAAGTACTCATACGCGTATCATTTTCAGAAAATAATCTATCCATACGTTCATCCCAATAAATTCCATTTATAAGCAAATCACATTGAGGTAAATAATATCTAAACACACATCTATATCGAGTTGGATCATGATGAAAATCGCTTCTATCGTAAGGCTTTCCATCAATTCTCTCATATAAATTTTCGGTTAGTAATTCAGCAAATACAGGTTCAGAATACACTTTAGTAAGAATATCCGCCGCAGTAACTTCTTTAATTCCTGCTTCCTTTAACAATTCTAAAGCCCCTAAAGAAACACGACCATTACCTGTTAAAATGATTTTGATATTAGGCAGATTAAGTTTCTTAAGTTCCAATTTTAATTCTGCATAATCGAGACATTGATGGGCTGGTTTTAAATCAAAAGACTTATATTTTTTACCCCAGGTTAACAAACCATTATACGCACCAACAACACCAGCAAAACGTCCAAAACCTAATATTCTATCACCACTCTTCCATCGCAATGTTTCGTAATCTATTAAGGTAATATTTTGCTTAATGAGCATTTGCATTAAGTCCTTATTATGTGCTTGCTTTTTTATAGTATGCGAAAAGAACAAATAGTTTTTATTTGGAATTAAACAACTAGGTGGTACCTCTTTAATACCAAATAAATAATCACAATGAGATAAGTCCTCTTTTATTTCAACACCCACTTTTTCATACAAATCATCCGAAAAACATCTGTCTTTAGAAGATTGGATAAATAAGTTAATTTGAGGATAATGTGCTTTTAATTCTGCACACTGAGCTGGTGTAAATGCCACTCTGCGATCTGCTGGTAGCTTTTCTTCACGCAATAAGCCAATAGAGACTTTCATACCGCAAAGTTAATGATTAAACCATAAGGGCAAATTTAAAGTTTAGAGAGAATAAGTAAGAATATTTAGGTTACAGCAATTCAATCATCGAAGGCAATTGAAATCAATTCAAGTGGTAGATTAAATTAAATCCTCCGCCTAAATAGGGCCCTTCATAAAACTTTTTACGACTTAACAAACCATTATAAAAATTAACTTGAACAGACGTTTCCGGAAAATCTACTTCCATTTTAGAATAGCCAAATTCTAACTGATATTCTGCAAATAATCTTCCATACAACTTAAACCTATTGACACTAACAAGACCAATTCTAAGACGGTCTTTATGCACTTGAGACAAACTGTATTCGTTATACGTAAATCCATTTAAAGAGCGTTCATATCTTAAATAATCATTATATACCGCTTTTAATTTAGACACTCTAATTCCAAATCTGCTATCAAAATCTCCATATCCATCCCTCGAAAAAGTTAAGCTTGTCCATTGAGCAGAAAAGAAATATCCTTTAGATGGAATATCAGCAGTAAGAACCCGAATAGGCATACCCCCTTCAAATGCTATGAAACTTTTAGAATTTCTAAATTGATATTCGATTCCAAGTCGTGGGGTCATAAAATCTAATCCTTGCAAATGAATTAAAGGTACTCGTAAAGACCATGCCTCTTTATTCTCAATTTGAGCATTAGAAAATGAGACATTCATTAAAACGAGTATAAAAAAGACCTTACGCATTAGAAATAACATTTAGGTTTAAAGAGTTCCTTTCTCGTCCATCCATATTTAAGCTTACCATCCTCAACTGGACATTCAAAATAAATTATACTTCTAGAATTACTTCCAAAAATACTGGTTCTTGAATCAACAGAAGCTAAGCAATCTCCAAAACTTGGAAATTTAATACGAAATTTAAAATTAAAACTCACAATAGATGGAACTAAAAGTGCATCAAATTTAACGATAGCTCTACCAATAGTAGATTCAATTTGAATAGTAGATGCATCAATCACGTTTACTTCTTTAGCCCCTTTAATATCTAAAAATAAAGGGCCGTTTGAATTTACTAATTGTACACCGTGATAGGTCAATAAAAAAATTGAATCGAAGCCATTCAGTGAGTTAAATACACTGGATTGACAAGTTGCAACTGAATCTCTCATATCTACCTTTCTAAACGAAAAGGTCGATTTAAGAGACGCGCCAGTATCCACGGTAAGAAATCCCAATCCAGAAACTTTTTGTGGCACATTCTGATACAAATCACTTTGACAAGCACTTATTTGCAGTAGTGTTATAAAGAATATGCAGCAATAAAGAAAACGTGCCATTTTAAAACAAAAATAAAACAATGTTTTAAATTTTTACGAAGTTTGATTTATAAATGTATGTAACTGGCATTATCGACAATATCAAGAAG
>JADLHV010000232.1 GCA_020848595.1 Bacteroidia bacterium | reverse complement strand
TTGGTATGTTGAATATATTGACGCGTTTGACCACCAACAACAGCGGTAAATTTACTATTTCTAGTACCAACTGCAGTTAAAGTACCAACAGGATTGTTAGAAGCATCTAAAACAGTAACTTCAAAACCCCATTTAACAATACTCGATTGTTTATGACTTAATACGATATCATAAGTAGAATCGGGGATATAGCCATTACCAGTAAAATTCCCTGATAGTCTAACACTATTCCAACTAGTACCAGAAGTTATAAGAGAACCACTATGACATTGTGTACAATTTGATTCGTTTGGAGCGTTACTGTATGGCGCACTTGGACCACTTGCGCTCATAACTGCGCTTGTTAAAACAATAATAAATGCGAGTCCGATTAATAAGTTTTGAATGTAAAGTTTTCTCATATATTTTGGCAAAAATCCAATTAATATATGAAAAACTTGTTATAACGAATTTAATTTTACTTAAATTTGACAATCTAGGTTGGTAAAGAAAAAAATTAAGACAATCTATGTAAAATAATTTGCTCTACTTTATTGTAGAACTGCATAGGTGTTTGTTTGCGCCATTGCAGATTGTCGAGTTCGCCTCCAAAATTAACAAAATAGTCGACTTTGCATTGTTTAAATTCTTCAAGAACATGGTCTCTAAAATTCACCAAAGCAATCCATCCTTCATCTTCAATATCGTTATACCATTCTTCATAATAACTATCGTCTGAAGAGTGAAAGTTTAATACATTTTCACCAATTAGAATAAATTTATTGATATCTTGATCTTCGAGAAGTTCGATAATTTCTCGTTTAAAGGTCATGATATCATTATGCAAAATATCATTCCATTCGCCCATCATTTCGATGATACAAAAACCATTTTCATAATCTACGAATAAGATTTTTATATATAAGGTACTCGACCCAAAATCATCCCATTGAGGGTGAATTAAATAATTGTATATGGTATTTTCGTATACAAACTCAGAATGTACGCGTTCAAAAAAAGGCGAATATTCGTCTTCAACTGAATTGTAAAGATGCAACCAGTTATAATGTGGCTCGATGTCGTGCATTAGGTGCAAAAATAAGTCAAGAATACTATAAGGTGTTTCACTAACCCATGAATAAAAATGACAATAAATGATGAAACATGCTATAATTCAGACTAATACATAAATAAATTTAACAAAAAAATAAAACAGTTGTCAAAGTATGTTCCTTTTTTACATTTGGGTTTGATTTTTAAGCGCAAAAAGCATTATTTTGCAAATCTTTTAAAAAAATATATGGCTTTATTAAATAAGTTAAGAAATTCCACCTGGGTGCTTGTGTTTGTATTAGGCGCATTGGCTCTATTTGTGGCTAGCGATTACTTTAGTTCAACAAAATACAGTTTTAGTGATGAGCAAAGAGTAGGCGAAATTGATGGTAAAGAAATCACGTTTATTGAATTTGATGCCAGATATAAGACGCTTTTGACTCAAATTGCAAATGGACAAAGTGAAACTCAGGATATGAAAGACCAAGCTTCAATGTATGCTTGGAATCAAATTATTCAAGAACTTATAATCGATAAAGAATATCAAAAATTAGGTATTGATGTAAGTGAAGCTGAAGCAGGTGCTCTTTTGTATTCTGATGATGCTCACCCAACAATAAAGCAATATTTTAGTAATGAAGGCGTCTTCTCTCCTTCTAATGTGACTAATTTCGTAAAGAACGTTGCTAGAAAAGACCCTAAAATGATGTCTCAATTTGAAATGATTGTGGGCAATATTGTTAATGAAGTTAAATTCAAGAAATATAATGCTTTGTTGGCTAAATCTATTTACGCTACTTCTTTAGATGCTGAAGATGAATTAATTTCTTCTCAAGGTCAATTGAACGGAAAGTCTATTACGCTTAACTATGCCACTATTGATGACAAAACAATTAAAATTACTGATGATGAATTGAAAGCTTATATCAGTAAACATAAAGATGATTTTAAACAAACTGCTTCAAGAGATATTGAATATATTCTTGTTGATGTAAATCCTTCTTCTAAAGATACTCAAGCTTTAGTGAATGAGTTAACTAACGAATTAGTTGCATTTAATTCTACTGAAGATGATTCTTTATTTGTAACTTTAAAAAATAGTTTGACGCCATACGATACTAACTTTCAATCACATGGAACCTATAATAAAGAAATTGAAGCTAAATTATTCTCTGCTAAAAAAGACAGTGCATTTGGACCGTTATTTTATGATGGTGGTTTCAGTATCTTTAAAGTAGTCGACACTAAACGCGATAGTAACTATTATTTCCATGCTATTCGTGCAGATGTAACCATTCCAGGTACAACAAAAGCGGATACTACCGAAGCGTTTGCTAAGGCAAAGCGTTTACTAGCTGAATCTGCATCTACTTCAAATACTCTCGATTTCTTTAATTCGAAGTCTAATACAGGAGAAGTTATTTATGCTCAAGATATGGGTTGGGTAAGAGAGGGCAGTCAAATGGAGGAAATTAACAAAGCTATTAAGTCGCTACCTGGAGTAGGTGGTACTGTTGTTAAAACGCCTTTTGGTATAACTATTCTTAAATTAGTTGAACCTAAATCTTATGAATTAATAAAAGTTGCTGAACTGAGAAAAAATGTTGAAGCACTTAACGAAACTGTAGAAAACGCTTATCAAAAAGCTAATGAATTTAGAAGTAATTTAAATTCTAAAAAAGAAGATGAGTTTGATGTTCTTACTAAAAAAATGGGCATCAATAAAAGTATAGCCAACGGTATTAAAGAATCTGACAAAATGGTAACTGCTATTCCAGGTACTAGAGATGTTATTAGATGGGTATTTAATAAAGAAACTGAAGAAGGTGATTATTCTGATGTAATTAATTGTGAAAACTTCTTTATCGTAGCGCATATGGTAAATATTAAGGAAGAAGGTACTGCAGAAGTTAAAGATGTACGTGAAAAAGTAACTAAACTAGTAATGAACGAAAAGAAAGGTGAAATCTTAAAAGCGAAATTTGAAAAAGCTATGAAAGGTGCCACTACAATGGAACAAATCGCCTTAGGTGTTGAGTCGATTGTGCAACCATTTAACAATATTAATTTTAGTGCTAATGGTCTTCCATTTGCTGGCAACGACCCTAAACTTATTGGATTAGTTTGTGGTATTAAAGTAAAAACTATTAGCAAACCAGTTGTTACTGATGATGGTGTTTCAGTCATTTTTGTAGAAAGTGCTAATTACCCGCAAATTCCAACTGATTTGAAATTACAAAAAGGTATGGTATACTCTCAAGCTAAGCAGCAAGCTGTAAATGCAGTGACTGAAGGTTTGAAAAAATTGAAGGATGTAAAAGACGAGCGTTATAAATTTTTCTAATTTTAATATTTAACTGTTATGGAAATTCTAACTAAAAATGCAGAAACTGACCAAGAAAAGGATTTTTTACCTTTACATGGCACGGATTATATTGAATTATATGTTGGAAATGCCAAACAGGCTGCACATTTCTATAAAACGGCATTTGGTTTCCAAAGTTTGGCCTATGCTGGACCAGAAACAGGTATAAAAGACCGTGCAAGTTATGTGTTGATTCAAAATAAAATGCGTTTGATTCTGACAACACCTTTGCATTCAGATTCAGATATCGCACTTCACCACTTGAAACATGGCGATGGTGTTAAAACACTTGCACTGATGGTAGATGATGCTTATGATGCATTTGAACAAACCGTAAAAAGAGGTGCAAAACCTTATATGGAGCCGCAAACATTAACTGACGAAAATGGAGAAGTTAAAATGAGTGGTATTCATACTTATGGTGAAGTAGTGCATCTTTTTATAGAAAGAAAAAATTATAATG
>JADLHV010000231.1 GCA_020848595.1 Bacteroidia bacterium | reverse complement strand
GGAAATTCTTTTTTAAAAGCATCCATTTTTAGAGAACCAGTAAGGTCGGCACAAAGCGCTACTACACGCTCATCATTTTTACCAGCTTCTAAAAGACCGGCTCCAAAGCCCGATCTGGTGTCATTACTTCCTAAAATCGCTATCGCTTGCATGAATTATATATTTATTTCTGTGGTGTTTGCTGAGGTGATTGTAAATTCTTTTTCAAAAGTATAAATAGTTCGTGTTTCTGGTTTATTTCTACCAACAATTACGTATTTACCAGGTTGCATTATAATAGTTTGATAATATTCATCAGAAACATCTGCAACCCATTCCATTTTACCATTTTGCACACGATAAATTGCACATACCAAGTTACGTGTTTTATTGATTTGTAATCGTCCTGGCTGAGGGATTGTTATATTACTGGTTGCATTTTGAGCCACAACTAAACTATCAAAATAAATTCGAGGTACAGTTAATATCTCTAAATCATAAACCCCAGTTAAATATCTTTTAGTGGTATTAAAAGTTTGAACATTAATGGTTTGATGTTGACCATGAGCCGTTATAACAGCTTTTAAATCGGCATAATTTGTTTTACCTAAGCAACTAAACGCAATATTTCCTTGAGGTACATCAATGGCAATAATATTATGCTTCCCTACTACTAATTCGACATTATTTTTAAACACAGGAGGCATCGTATGCACTGTTATATCATATTTGCGAAGAGGATCTAAAAATAGAGTATCTGGAACACCTCTCCCATTCATAGTGTGTTCGTAATTAAAGAGCAGTTTTTTTGTTGCTGCATCATATATACTCATTAACACATTGGTTTCAATAGGACGTAATTGTTTATCTAATAGATTTACTTGGCAACTGGTAGCATTCATTGCTTGAGAAACCACCACACCCACTACATTTTCAAAATCTTTTTCAGTATTAGCATCATAATAAGTACCTGCACATTCAAAATTCAATTTAAATTGTTCCGAAGAACCAAGTCCAATAATAAACGGCTTAAGAAATATACCTTTTTTTTGCAGTGCTTGTGAGATTAAACAAGGGTCGCCAGTACATTCTTCCAAACCATCCGTTATGATAATCACTAAATTTCTAACACCTTTTTCGGCAGGAAAATCCTTTTCACATTCTTGTAAACTATAGGCGATTGGCGTCCAACCTTTAGGCACAAGACTATTGACTTTCTTTTTCATAATGACCAAATTATTTGGAGCAAAAGGCACTTCCAATCTCGAGTCTTTGCAATCTTTAAGGTCAGCAGTTTTTTGATGACCATAAACCCTTAGGGCAATTTCTACATTTGGAAAAGAAGAAAGAGAATCAATTAATTTTATCGCCATTTTTTTAGCGATTTGAATGCGGGTACTTTTTTCGATTGAGGTAGTCATACTACCAGAAGCATCAAAAATAATAAGAACCCGAGTTTTACCAGGCGATTGAGCATAGTTTAAACTTGCCCATGTCAATAATAAAAATGACAGAATATATCTCATAAGATGTAATTCAAACGCCTTTTTCATGTGATTAGTATTTAATAATCACCTAGCGTTTCAGGTAGTTGATTCAAAGCACGTGCCAATTGTTCGTCGTTAGGCGGTATTCCGTGCCATTCGTGACTTCCCATCATAAAATCGACACCAGCACCCATTTCTGTTTTCATAATGATAACAATTGGTTTACCATCTCCTCTTATAGATTTAGCTTTGGTATTCGTTTCGATAATATCATGCATATCGTTACCATTCATTTCAAGAACATTCCAATTGAAGGCTTCAAATTTATTTTTCAAATCTCTGAAACTCATAATATCAATTACATTCCCATCAATTTGTTGAAGATTAAAATCAACTGTAACAATCATATTACTGAGACCCATGTGCCCTGCAAACATTATAGCTTCCCAGTTTTGACCTTCTTGTAGTTCGCCATCACCTGTATTGCAGTATACAATATGTTGATCGCCATTCATGCGTTTAGCTAAAGCCATACCAGCAGCAACAGAGAGGCCTTGACCTAGAGAACCAGATGCAATTCTGATACCAGGCAAACCTTCGTGAGTAGTGGGATGACCTTGAAGTCTAGAACTTATTTTTCTAAAAGTAGAAAGTTCTTTTACATCAAAATAACCACTTCTGGCTAAAACACTATAGAACACTGGAGAAATGTGACCGTTAGAGAGAACGAAAACATCTTCGTTTTGACCCTCTTGAGTAAACTTATCTGGATGATGTTCCATAATTTGAAAGTACAGGGCGGTGAGATAGTCGGCACAACCTAGAGAACCTCCAGGGTGACCACTTTGGACGGCGTGTACCATCCTCACGATATCACGTCTTACTTGAGTCGCGATTTGTTGTAATTCAGAAATGGTTGGCATGGGAAAAATTTGATGCAAAAATTGTCATAAAAATTGACAATTAAAAGTCTAGTACGGCAAATTAACTATCAACTTATTAACGATAAATTTTAGTCAATTAATTTTGAATTCATCCCTGTCTTCTAAAACAGGAAACTGCTTTCGCATAGCAAATAATGGCTCTTGTGAAAGATTAAAACTATAACTTTGATCTTCATTACCAAAACCAATCTCCTCTCCCATATAATTTATTATAGCTGAATTTCCTATATGATTAACTCCTTGCCCATCTTCACCAATTCTATTACAAGCAATCACATAACATTGATTTTCTATGGCTCGTGCTTTTAATAATTGTTGCCAAGCATAATTGCGCTTCTCGGGCCAATTGGCTATATAAACTAATACATCGTAATTAACGTCATTGCGACTAAAAACGGGGAATCGCAAATCATAACAGATCATTGGACAAATTTTCCATCCTTTGTATTCTATTATTAATCTTTCTTGTCCCTTTGTATAATATTTAGACTCTTCTCCTGGACTAAACAAATGACGCTTATGGTAAGTTTCTACATGACCATCCGGACGAACAAATGCAAGTGTATTATAAAATTTACCATTTTCGACATTCATAAAACTGCCCATTATGGCCGAATTTAAGTCTTTCGATTTTTCTTTCATCCATTCTAAAGACTTTGAAGCACTTTCTTCAGCGAGTTTATCCGCATTCATACTAAAACCCGTACTAAACATTTCAGGCAAGATTATCATATCTGTGCCTATAACTTGCTCGAGTTTCATGCTAAAGTGCGCAAGATTCGCGTCGATATCCTCCCAATATAATTTAGTTTGAACTACTGTAAAATTTAAATTTTGCATAATACTTCTAAGGCTCTATTTAAAGTATCTTCAGATTTAGCGAAACAAAATCTCAGTACTTTATTATCCGTTTTTCTCATATAAAAAGACGAAAATGGAATTGAAGCTATACCTTTTTCAATGGTTAGTTTCCTAGCCATTTCTTGATCACTTAAAGCCGAATCTTCTAACTTTTCGTAGGACAATGCTTGAAAATAACTGCCATTACAATTGAATAATTTAAATTTAGATGATTTTAATCCCTTCCTAAACAAATCTCGTTTAGCTTGATAAAAAGCTCCCAACTCTAAATACAAATCCTTATGTTCTAATATGCCCGCATAAGCATGTTGAATAGGCGTATTAGCCGCAAAGGCCATAAATTGATAGGACTTTCTTATAGCACTCGTTAAATTTTCGGGAGCTAAAACATAACCCATTTTCCAACCAGTAGTGTGGTAAGTCTTTCCAAAAGAGGATATAATGACACTTCTATTGGCTAATTTAGGATATCTGGCGATAGATTGATGTTCTAATCCATCAAAAATAATATGCTCATACACCTCATCACTCAATACAATCACATCAGTATTGGTAATTAATTTTTCTAATTTACGCATATCCTCAGAACTAAGAGTAGCGCCACTAGGATTATGCGGCGTATTAATTACAATCATTCTAGTTCTAATACTAATGAGTTTCTTAACCTGTTCCCAATCAACTTTGTAATCAGGAAACTGCATTTCGTATACGATAGCTTTTCCACCCGCTAATTCAATAGCAGGAATATAAGAATCGTAGGCAGGTTCAATAACGATAACTTCATCATTTTCTCGAACCAAAGCACTCATGGCAGCAAAAATACCCAAAGTTGCACCTGGCACTATGGTAATTTCAGTTTCTGGATTGTAAATAGCCGAATATAAATCTTCTGTTTTAACTGCTATTTTTTCTCTTAAAGACATCAGACCAGGCATAGGCGCATATTGATTATGTCCAGAATCGATGGCTAATTTTACTAATTTCTTTAACTCATCCGGACAATCAAAATCCGGAAAACCTTGAGAAAGATTAATTGCCCCATGCTGTGTAGCAAGAGTCGACATGATAGAAAATATAGAATTCCCTATTTGGGGTAGCTTTCCGTTTATATTGCCTTCAAATTTCACTTTGAGCAAAG
>JADLHV010000230.1 GCA_020848595.1 Bacteroidia bacterium | reverse complement strand
TTCATTACAAATGATAAAATTCCTACAAACACTGGATTAAGAGATACAATTTGTTATGAATATCGCGACTATAAAGGATGTTATAATTCCGATTGTAAGCCAGTGCGTTTGAATCCAAATCCTATTGTACTATTAGATACTGGTACATACTGCCAAAGAGCTGGTATTATAACATTAGATAAATTGGTTATTAAACCGTTTATTAAATCAGGAGCAACTCAAACCTTCCGTTGTATTACAGTTCCGCCAGGTTCTGGTGTTGATCCTAATTCAATTGTATTCCCATTGCCTACTTTCCCTATTACTACAGGTCTTGACCCAGGTATGGAGGGTGAAAATCAAAAAACAGGTGATTATGAAATTGAATATTGCTTTAAGGATGTATTAACTGGTTGTCAAACTTGTGATACTACCCTTGTAACAGTTGTTAGATTGCCAGAAATTCAATTCTCTGCCTTACCTAAACAATGTATTAATAATCCATTACTTGAATTGTATAGTTTTGTTCGCGATCGTAATACAGGAAGAAGATTCCCTAAAGGATACTGGTCTGCTGTAGAATTTGGAGGCTCTAGAGATATGAGTAATCCTAATACTGCAAACAAAATCAACAATTCAGTTCAAAATCAAAAACGCTTCAACCCAAGTTATGGTCCTGGTCAGTTCTTATTAAAACTAACCGATACTTCAAGTGGTTGCCCAGTTATGGATAGTGCCGAAATTATTGTGAATGGATTACCTTTAATTCAAATAGATGTGCCTGATACTGTTTGTTCTATAACAACACCATTTACGCTGAATAATACTAATCCAAGTGGTACTGTGGGTACTTGGAGTGGCCCAGGTGTTACTGGTAGACAATTTGACCCTTCATTTAGTCCTAAGACTAAGCAATATGAAGGTAAGTATATGCTCAAATTTGAATATACAAATCCTTTAACTGGTTGTACAGCATCTGATTCTCAGTCTTTGTTAGTTCAAACAAACCCTGAATTAATTATCAGTACACCTTCGCCATATCAGTTATGTGAAAATACGCCGTTCTCATTAGAAGCAACTAGAAATTGGGCTCAATTCTCAGATTGGACAACCAATGGTGATGGTTCATTTGTAAAAGCTGATGACCTCAATACAGTCTACAATCATGGTAATGTTAGAGATACTAGTGTATCTGACTTAAATGGTAATGTAACATTGACCTTGAGAACTAGAAAAGAAGGTGTTTGTCCGCAGGCTACTAAGACCATCGACTTAAAGATTGAACCATATCCTCAATTTGATTTCTTAGCTGATCCTGAAATCCAATGTGAACCTGCTCTTGTAAACTTCGAAGCTTTAGTTAGTAAACCATTCGCTTCTTCTAATCTTCGCTATACTTGGTGGTTTGGACAAGGTGATACTATTTTGAAGAGCACCACTTTCAATCCTAAGAATGTTAAATATGATACAGCTAAACGCACTTGGTATGATGTAACATTAATAGTAGATAATCAATGGGGTTCTGGTCCTGACCAAGCATGCTCTATCAGAAAAGATTCTATAGGTTATGTGAAAATATTACCTCAACCAAAAGTAGGATATAGCAGTGATCCAGGATTCTTTACTACTGTTGCTTTCCCTAAATTTAAGTTCTTTAATGAAACTAAAGTTAGATGGACTTCACCAGGTGAGATGTCGTACTTATGGCACTTCGGATCCGATGACCCTGAAGATACAAGTACTCAGTATAACCCAATCCATTCCTATACAGCTGATACGAATCAATATTATGTTCATTTGACTGCTACTTACACATATTTCTATAAAGGCGAAGAGTACACTTGCTGGGATACTATAAGCCAATTGAGAAAGATTGGTCCAGATGTTACAGTATTCGTACCAACTGCTTTCAGTCCAGAAGGAACAGGTCCAAAAGCTAATAATGGTTTTAGAGCTATAGTGAATGGCGAGAAAACATTCCATATCGAATTGTATAACCGTTGGGGTGAGAGACTTTGGGAGACAGATGATAAATTTGAATCATGGGATGGAAAATACAAAGGAGAAGATGCTCAACAAGACGTTTATGCTTGGTTTATCAAAGTAACAGCATATGATGGTGAAGAGTATACTTATGAAGGCACCGTAACATTATTAAGATAAAAATATTAAACGCAGATACCTTATTCAAAATGAGGTATCTGCTTTAGTAAATAATAAGATGGCCGCCATGCTAAAATATAAGACAATTGCCAGGACTTTAACCGTCCTGCTTTTGTGTTTTTGGACATTTCAGAATGCCCAGGCCACGCATATTGCCGGCGCCGAAATTCAATACAAACATGTTTCTGGTAATTCTTATAAATTTATTCTAAAGGTTTATAGAGACTGCCGTGAATGTAAATTTAATAATATTGGTGGTGGTGATGTCAATAGTAGTTGTAATGAAGTGCCCGATTTGCAAATTAAAGGTGCTGTTGGAACTACTTATGCTAATACAAGTGTTGGCTCTATCGCTGTGTCGAGAGTCGCTATTACTGATTTAAGTGGCACTTGTTATAATACCTTAAGTAAATGCCGACCTGGTTCAAATGCCTTTTTTGGATACGAAGTTCATGTCTTCGAAGGTGTATATGATTTCTCGACAGCTTTAGATGAAGGATATTGTAAATTGGATGTTTCAATTGGAATGTCCTCAAGAAATATTAATATCAATAGTCAATTTACTGAACAAAACTTTTTTAATTTCTGTACCATAAATCTTTGTGAAGGTGTACCAAATACTTCTACCGTTTTTGATACTCCTCCTCAATTCTTATTAATCGCAAGTCAAACCAATTATCAATCTCTTGGTATACTTAATCAAGATGGTGATTCGCTTGCTTTTAGTTTAAAACCTGCCCTGAGAAATAGAAATGTAAGTGTGTCTTATGCTACTGGATACGACTTCGATCATCCATTTAATGTTTATTGTAATGGCGTTTTCCCTTGCCCTCCTAATATCAATGGACCAATTGTAGAAGGTTTTTATTGTAATAAATTAACTGGTGATATCGCATTTACTCCAATATTATTAAATCAAGGAGGCGTTATCGTAGTGGAATGTGAAGAATGGAAACGCAAAAATGATGGTAGCTATTATTTAGCCGGAGTTACACGTAGAGATGTTTATTCTGATGTCATTGCTCAAAATAATAATCTGCCAAAAATTAAAAATAGAATCACAGAATTTAATATTTGTGAAGGTGAAGACTTAAAAATAGATTTAGATCTAGAAGATCTTCCATTTCTTGGATTGAATAGTGATTCGGTATTTGTTGATATTAAATCGACTTTTAAAGCGGTAACCTTATTAGTGGTCCCTAGAAATACAGCACCTTTCGCTTCCTATTCTGTGTTTACTGGCAATACAACTAATCAAGTCGGAAGGCATTATGTTACCGTTAAAATCTGGGATAATAACTGCCCAATGCGGGGAACAGCCTCTAAAACTTTCATAGTGAATGTCCAAAAAGCACGTGCCAACACCCTTAATTACTCGGTTAAAAATTGTGGTGTTTTAGATGTTTCGTCTTCTAATTTGGGCAATATGCCAATTTATTGGACTGTATCGGATATTAATAATCAATTAATCAAAGAACAGTTTGTTCGTAAAATGAGTGTGCAATTGCCTTCAGGTGGAAAATATATCGTTAAAAGTTATTTACCCGCTCAAAATGGCTTTTGTGCCATGTATAATTTTGATACTATTGATGTTGAAGATTTCATAGTTCCTCAAATTAATATGGGGGTAGATAAAATATTTTGTAATGGAGCTAAATCTGATATTGTCCCTACATCATTAACAACAACCGGTGATTACGATATTTTAGTCAATGGTTTGATTACGCCTATGCCTTATTCTTTTGATGCACTTTCAGAAAAAACATTAACTTTTAAAGTGCTTCAAAAAGATGGCTGTTTTGCCGAAGATCAGATAAAACTTAAACTTCATCCAGTGCTACAATACCAAGTAGCAGACGATACTTTCTGTGTAAATTCAGAATTCCCAGCTTTAATTAAAAATATTGGCGTTAATAAAAATGATATTTTAGCAATTGATATGTCGGTCAATTCGCCTGGCGTGAGCATAAATCAATTAAATGCTTTTGATTGGTCGTTTGATCTTATTAATCCTGGAAGTAGAAAAATAATAGTTTATAGTCTCATTCAGGATAAGAATTACTGTGTCTACATGGATACATTTGCTATCAATATTGTAGAACCTACTCCTATAAATTTACCAGTTTCTGAGTTTGTTTGTATTAATTCGGAAGCCATTACTCTTCCCGTTAAAAATAATGGTTCTTGGAGCTGTACTAATAGACCAGATTTACTCAATTTAAATACACTAACTATAGATAAGACCGATAATACAACACTAAAATTGGTGTATAAAGAAAAGATTCAGTGTGAAAACAAAAAAGAATACGAGATTCAGGTAAAGGATACTAGTATGATAAGTTTACCTCAGGGACCAAATATTCAGATTTGTCAGTCGCAATCACCTTTTGTACTCCAAGCAATTCCTGCTGGCGGTCAATGGTTAGGTTATTATCTTAATGGCAATGTCTTTGATGCCTATAGCGCTGCAGGTAAAACTACTCAAGTGAGTTATGAGTATACGAATGCCAATACTTGTATTTCACATTCAACTGCATCAATTTATGTAGAAAAACTACCT
>JADLHV010000229.1 GCA_020848595.1 Bacteroidia bacterium | reverse complement strand
TTTTTCATCCATAATTAATTGCAATTTGTATCTTTGTAAAAAGCATGAATTCTAAGGAAAAATACCCAAAAATATGGGAAATTCTCGAACAAGTAAGTGACCCCGAAATCCCGGTTTTATCTATTATTGACTTAGGTGTTGTAAGAGATGTCAGAGAAATTAATGGGCAAATAGAAGTTGATATCACACCAACTTATAGCGGATGTCCAGCAATGAACATGATAGAAACTGAAATTAAGGCCACATTAGACCAGCATGGTATCAAAGCTCAAGTTAAATTAGTCTTATCTCCAGCATGGACAACCGATTGGATGTCAGAAAGTGGGAAGAATAAATTAAGAGAATATGGTATTGCACCACCACAAGATGAACCAATAACGGTAAATACACTTTTTGGCAAACCAGAGCATATCGAATGCCCAAGATGTAAAAGCAAAAACACTGAACTAATAAGTCAATTTGGAAGTACCGCATGTAAGGCACTTTACAAATGTCTCGACTGCCTAGAACCATTTGATTATTTCAAGTGTCATAGATAGTTCAAAATCGCCTAAAAACGATACTTCTGCCATTCATATATTTAATTTTTCAACTAAATAGCCTGCAATCATAGTATTATTTGCATAAATTACTATATAACATTACCTTTGCATCTTTTGGCACAGGGCCGTAAAAAACGCAGAATATTTATAAATGGCAGAAATCAGATTAGGAAAAGCAGCAACGGAATTCAATGTTAGCACGCAAACGATTATTGAAAGTTTGCAAAAGAAAGGATTTAGCATTGAAAACAAGCCGACTGCCAAGTTGACTGAGGATATGTACAGTTACATATCTGGACTTTTCTCTTCCGAGAAGGAATTGAAAGAACAGTCGAAATCTGCAGGCCTGAGTAGCAAATTAAAAAAGCGTGAAGAAACTGTCAAAGCAGACGAAAGTACTTTGAAAAAGAAACAGGAAGAAAAACCTGTTGAAATAGAACCTGAAACTGAAGTCTTCATTAAAAACAATCAAATTGAAGAAACTCCAGTTGTAGTAGAACCCGTTGAAGTTGCTCCTGTTATTGTAGAACCTACTCCTGAACCTATTAAGGAAATCGTAATTGAACCTGTTAAAGAAGTTGAACCTAAATCAGATAAAACTGAATTAAGTGGCTTAAAAGTTAAAGGTAAAATTGATTTAGATACACCTAAAAAGAAGAAGGAAAAGGAAAAGACGCCTGCTGAGCCAACGCCTCCACCTGTAAAAGTGGTTACCGAACCAATCATTACAGAAAAGGCCCCTGAATTACCTCCTGTAATTGCTGAACCTGAGAAAGAGCTTATCGACATTGACGAAAGAGAATTGGTAAAAGCCAATTTAGTTGAACTCGATGGCCTTAAAATCAAAGGTAAAATTGAATTAAGACCAGAGCCAGTTATCTCTAAAACTAAATTTACCCCACAAGATAAAGTTAATAGAGAAAAACGCAAACGTAAGACAGGAGCTCAAAAGGTCAATATCCAACAAGAAATTAGGACCAATAGAAATACTGGTCAACGCAAGGATGAGCCTAAAAAAGAAATCTCTCAAAAGGAAATCCAAGATAAATTAAAGAAGACTCTAAATAAAATGGATTCTTCTGGTAGAGGAAAAACTTCTAAATCTAAATTTAAACGCCAAAAACGTGATGTTCACTACAAATCACGTCAAGAGGAAAGTGAAAGATTAGAACAAGAAGGTATGATCTTGAAAGTCACTGAGTATTTGACTGCCAACGATTTATCTAAAATGATGGATGCGCCTGTAACGGCTATTATCTCAACTTGTTTCTCTTTAGGTTTAATGGTCTCTATCAATCAAAGACTTGATGCAGAAACTATTACTCTAGTTGCTGATGAATTTGGCTACGAAGTAGAATTCGTTGATGCCGAAGATACAATTCAGTTTGATGAGGAAAAAGATGACCCTGAAAAGTCTATCGCTAGACCTCCTATTGTTACTGTAATGGGACACGTTGACCACGGTAAAACTTCCTTACTCGACTATATTCGTAAAGCCAACGTAATCGGTGGTGAAGCCGGAGGTATTACTCAACATATTGGAGCTTATGAAGTCAAACTTCCTAAAGGTCAAAGAATAACTTTCTTAGATACTCCAGGTCACGAAGCCTTTACAGCTATGCGTGCTCGTGGTGCTAAAGTTACTGATATCGCTGTAATTGTAATTGCTGCAGATGATAGCATAATGCCTCAAACTCGTGAAGCTATCAGCCATGCTCAAGCTGCTGGTGTACCAATGATTTTTGCTATCAATAAAATTGATAAAGATGGCGCTAATCCTGAAAAAATACGTGAAGAATTGTCTGCTATGAATATCTTGGTAGAAGAATGGGGTGGTAAATTCCAATCTCAAGAAATCTCTGCTAAAAAAGGTCTTAACGTAGACAAACTTCTAGAAAAAATATTACTCGAAGCTGAATTGCTCGAACTTAAAGCCGACCCTACTCGTAAGGCTAAAGGTACTATTGTTGAAGCTCGACTCGATAGAGGTCGTGGTGTTGTTGCTAGTGTTCTAGTACAAACAGGTACACTTCGTGTTGGCGACCATCTCGTAGCTGGTGCTCATTATGCCAAGGTTAAAGCGCTCTTTAATGAAAGAAATCAAAGAGTCGAAGAAGCGGGACCTTCTGCTCCTGTTAGTATGCTCGGCTTCTCTGAAACCCCATCTGCTGGTGACCCTTTAATCGTTCTTCCAACTGAAGATGAAGCAAAAGATCTTGCCAACAAACGCGAACAGTTATTACGCGAACAAGGTATTAGAACAACCAAACATATTACTCTTGAAGAGATTGGTAGACGTCTTGCTGTCGGAAACTTTAAAGAACTTAACCTAATCATTAAAGGTGACGTGAATGGTTCTGTTGAAGCTCTTAGTGACTCTTTACTCAATCTTTCTAACAAAGAGGTTATGGTTAAGGTTATTCATAGAGGTGTCGGACAAATTACAGAAAGTGATGTATTGCTCGCCTCTGCTTCTGATGCAATTATTATCGGTTTCCAAGTGCGACCTAGCCCAAGTGCTAAGAAAATTGCTGAGACTGAACAAATTGATATTCGACACTATTCAATTATTTACCAAGCAATCGACGAAATTAAATCGGCAATTGAAGGCATGTTAAGTCCAGAAATACGTGAAACCATTATCGGTAATGTCGAAGTACGTGATGTATTTAGAATTACTAAAGTTGGTACTGTTGCAGGATGTTATGTCACAGATGGTCGTGTAACTCGAAATTCTAAAGTGAGAGTAATACGCGATGGTGTTGTAGTGCATTCTGGAGCTATTGATGCTTTAAAACGTTTTAAAGACGATGTAAAAGATGTTGTTAAAGGCTTTGAATGTGGTATATCTTTGAAGAATTATCAAGATATTGAAGTAGGTGACAATTTCGAAATTTACGAAGAAACTACTATCGCTCGTAAATTGGATTCTTTAAATTAAGCTTCCTAATTTCTCTCCCAATTTATTTTATTGAGTCTCCTGTAACCAGGTCTCTAAATGCTTTTGCTCAAGTGTATAATAATCTACTTGTAGCTCTACTTTTCCTTTGTTGTAATAATATATTACAGGTAAATTTAAGCCTGCTGTTTTAATGAATAATGAACCATTAAGTCGGCTATGTGGAATATCATTTGTTTCTGTTTTATTAAGAAATTTAATAATGTCTTTGTCATCGCCATTGATGAAAAAATAAAATGGTAGTGCTGGATTAAGCCTCTTCATTACTGCAATCTTTTCGGCTGCTATCTTACAATGTGGGCAGCTTGCACTTAAAAATGCTAATACTGTTTTTTGATTTCTGAGTTCCTTTTGTGGTACTTGGACTTTATCACTTTCTTCACTTTGATATATTTCATCTAATGACAATTCAAATGCTTCATAGGGTTTATTGAGATAGGAACTAGCATACTCTAAGTCAACTGGATTTACTATAAAAACAGCTGTTATTCCTAAAATAAACACATAAACTGAAGCATATTTCAATT
>JADLHV010000228.1 GCA_020848595.1 Bacteroidia bacterium | reverse complement strand
TTAATCGCCTTGATTCTGATTTTCTGGGATGAGATAAGCCACGCAAGACACTCGAAAAAATGTCGACCATATGCATCTAGAGATGCTTTTAATCTTCTTACGTCGTCGCTTGTGAAGTTGTAAGCACCCTTGTATGTGGCTTGTCCTTTTAAAATCGCCTCTTTATCATTTTCTGAAAGAATATGATTAACTACCATTCTCACCTTCCCTCCATTGCCTAAAAACTTAGCAAAACCAAGTGCTAGGACACTGATGGCCGAAGAGCTAAAATATCCCAAAAGCAAATCCAACTGGTTGCTCTCTAATAATGCATCCATGTGAAACACAATTGGCTCCCAATCGCTTCCCGTTCTATATTCACCTGAAGGAGGGTAAGTTATGTCCTTGAGCATTTGTCAAAATGGGGAGGGTATAAAGTGGAGTTAAACTGTAAAGGTATTTTATGTTTCAAATAAAATAAATTTAAATGCGTCAAAAGATTCATGATTTATTTATGGTATCTTAAATCTTACCGATTACGACTGATTATCATCTTAGAGACCTTTGTGAGGGTGTAAGGCGAAGATATTTGTAAAAAGTCTTTTTCGAGATGGCAAGGGTAGTACATATTGAAGAGACGGAATGTTGCTGATTGTAAAGGGAGGTCGCAGCCACAGCTTTAACTTGACCTTCTTTTGAAAGACCTGATGGTCGGCCACCTGTGCGCCCACGGGCACGTGCAGAGGCAAGCCCTGCATTGGTGCGCTCCCGAATGATTTCCCGCTCGAACTCTGCGAACGCAGCGAAGATATGAAAGGTAAGTTTGCCGTGCGGGGTAGTAGTGTCAATATTATCCTGGAGGGAAATAAACCCGGCACCTTTGCCTTGGATTTCATTCACCAGGTGAATGAGATCAGCAACTGACCGACCAAGACGGTCGAGTTTCCTAAAACGCTGGTTTTTGTACTACTGGAATAGCATTTCAGTTTATCTTAATTATTCAGAAAGGTGTGCTTGATCAAAAGGTACAAGCACAGCGCAAATACCCTTCTATGCATTTTCTTAGTAGGTCTTCAACGCCACATCCACATGCATCAGTAAAGCACATTTTATTTCAGCGACTTTATTTATGCCAACCATTCTTGCATTATTGATATTGGGAGTAGTTAATTTAATAATTAATTCAAAAAAACCTTGGCTAAATCAAACTTTGCCCCAAGATTGATAGAAAAACGCTCTCCGGATTTCAAACGACCGTTATTTTTACTAACGTCTCTAAATGTTGCAATAATGCCCAAATTAGGGCTTAGTGGGTTTTGTTTTTTATTAAAATAGAAACCTAGGCTGATATTGGACTCCGGATTCTGATCAGGCTGCATAATTTGTATAAAACCAGTATATAAACCAAACAAAGGAGCCTTGACTGGAACGATATAAAAATCAATAGCCCAACCTAGTCGATGGCCAATTTCATATTGCCCAATGTAACCTGTTAGTTTTCTTGATATGCCTCTATTCACGCCATTCCCTGAAGAATTGACTTGATCAGCAATAGAATACTCATCAAGATCGTCAAAATTATCTTGATAGGAATAGGATAAACCAGTACCAGCAAGGAAAATAAAATTTTTGATATTAGGTTGCCAATAGTTATACCCGACCGAAATTCGCCAAAGTGAAACTGTTCTTTTAATAAATTGGCTATCAAGTACCCCGAAAATGTTATTAATATGATAAAACTTCCGACCCTCTATACTGGGGTTAATATAAAGCCAATGACCACAAACTTGGCCCATTGAGCCGATTTTTAACTTTAAAGAGTCATTAGATATCTTGCCAGCATATTCTATAAACGTATCCTTAATAGCAGATTCATTTTTTATGCGCGTCATTTTATAACCAATCATAATATTTGCGGCTGCTCCAGGAGCAACATTTTCGTTACTAAAAAGAGCCGCTATACTGCTATTTATTTTTGCAGTACCAGTGAAATTTATCTTCAAAAAATCAGGTTTGTTATTGGTTTGAAATGTATAAGAATTGTTTATGTCTAATGCTTTGTCCTTGGTATTAACAATTAGCGATAGAGTACCTGGAGTCAAACCCATTTTATCTATCAATTTATTCATTGTTGCCTCTGTTGGAACAATATCATTATCAAGTAACAAAGCGCTGGTTGTGTTAATAGATTGTGAGATTGTCTGCGCAGAAATAAATGGAATTCTGACCAATAAAATAATTAAGAATAGATATCTCATATTTATTTAGGAGTTTGTAAGTTATCTGTAATAATAGCCCAACCTTTTGCATCAAATGTATCTTTTGATTCTTTGGTCTTTTCTTCGGTAGAGTTTTTAACCACGACTTTAACAATACACTCTTGACTTGGAATTCCAGCTGCTAGTATTTTATAATCTAATTTAGCATCTGTTACTACAGAAAAATTAGAGTATTTAGCTACCCACTCACCATCGATATAAGTGAACGGTTTGGGAAACATGTGGTTCTCTAAAACCATAACTGGAATGGACTCGGTATTACCCGAGACTTTAACAATGACATGAAATTGCATATCTATTAGATTGTTTTAAATGATTTATATTGTATGAGTAAGAGGCTTGTTTATTCAACGCAGTATTTGTTTTCACATTTTATCTATTTGTCACTAAGCAAGACAAATTCTACAGTAACCAATCATTAATAATTGATTCAAAATATCACGATAAGGCTATTCTTCTTTTTATTTAACATTTAAATATTATTTTACACTTCATTTTTGCTCGTTTTAATGCTTCTTTTACTTTAAAAGTTGCGTTTTAAATAAAATACATAAACACAACATA
Organism: Bacteroidia bacterium; assembly: GCA_020848595.1. Taxonomy (GTDB): domain Bacteria; phylum Bacteroidota; class Bacteroidia; order NS11-12g; family UBA955; genus JABMMZ01. The sequence continues at coordinate 297 of JADLHV010000228.1, read as the reverse complement.
ATGAATAAGAACTACTTTAGCCAGATCTCCATGATTCCTTCGTTAGGCTTACTATGAAAATTAAGGCGAGCGCTTAAAACAGCGTCAATGTTTTCTTCTTTTAACATGTCAAGTATAAGTTTAGCTTGTTTTTCATCATCAGGCCAATAATAAATTATAACATTCTGGGAAAATCTTTTAGCAGCGTCAACCTGCTCAATACCGGGCGCTCTAAACCCACTTTTATTCAATTTGTCTTGTACAATCTTTGCTAAAGATCTCTGCGCATTGTCACCAATTTGAATATAAACAGTTGGA
>JADLHV010000227.1 GCA_020848595.1 Bacteroidia bacterium | reverse complement strand
TTCTTGCAGATTTCTATTTTTAGCGATAGAACCGAAATTTCCAATTACGGAGGCTTGCCTGCCGGCATCACCATCAAGGATTTAAAAAAGGAACACAGCTCCATCCTCCGCAACCCCGATATTGCCCAGATATGTTTTATCAGAAAGTACATAGAAATGCTGGGCAGCGGCACATTAAGGATGATAAGCGATTGTAAAAAGAACGGCTTTAGAATACCCGTTTGGACGGATAAAGACAATATAACCACGGTTACCTTTCCCGACCTTTCTATAAAAACCAAAGCCACTAAAGGTGTAAATGAAGGTGTAAATGAAGGTGTAAAAAAGGTGCATTTTAAAGCCGAGAGTGAAGGTGTAAACGAGGAGCTAAACACCATCTACTCAGTAATTAAGAAAACGCCAGGCCTTAAAGCACCGGCCATTGCATCGGCATTGGGCGTAAGCCTTTCAACAGCCGAAAGGTATATCAAGAAATTGAAAGACGCTAAGTATATAAAATTTGTAGGTGTTCCCAAAACAGGAGGGTATTATATTAAGTAAACAATAGCCAATGCAGCAAATTCAATTAAATATCATTCCATTTAAACCAGTTGAAGAGAAACTAACGTTCCACTTCTATGGCGACAAACTGCCTGATAGAATAAATTATTCTATTAAGTGGGATAAATTATTTGATAAGTTTCCAGAGGATAGAGAAGCAAATAAACAATCGTATTTCACCGATTTTGTTACTCATAATGAAGATGCAATAATCAAGGAAGTAGATGTTTTTAACGCCATTAATTTTTCAGAGAAGTACTTTAGGTATCAGCTATTCAATTATTTTAGGGCTATTCCTAATACTGTAGTTCAATCCAATTTTATTGATGATGTTGAAGTGTGGATTTTAGATGAAAAAGTAGAACATAGAACATATAAAACCTACAATAAGTTTACGCTTAAAGTGGATTATAAAAACATTTCAAACGGTTACGAATTAGTAGTAGCCTACAATGGCACTACTCGTATTATGCATCAAAGTGTTGAGGAATTAACAGACATTGATACAGAAATTTATAAAAACATCAATTGTAATGGTGTTGTATATCCATTTCTAAAAATACCCGAACATATTGCAGCAATGAGAGAGTTTCAATTTCCGGTTATTGGCAAAAAACTGGCAGGGTATCTATTAGCTTCTGGACAAATAGAAAAAAAAGAGAACAAACCACGTAATGCTTATTTACCATATTTTGATAACATACAAGCATTCTACAAAAACTACTTAAACACCCCGGCTTTCAAAAAAATATTCAAATTACACCCGCACGGATTCTTTAATGTATTTGACGAAAAAGTATTAACAACGGACAGGGAATCAAATGAATTGCAGTTTAGAGATGGTACAAATATCAATCCTTTCAATGGTATCAACCTTTTAAAGCCTTATAAATCTGTTACAGGTTGCCATATTAAATTGTTCTTTATTTTTAATGAGGAAGATGGAAATTTAATAAAAGAAACCATATATGAATATATCACCAAAGGTTGGCACAAGCCGGTTAATAATATAGAGAAGCATACAAAAAATTTAGAAAGATTCATCAATCAAACACTAAGTATTGATAAAACAAGAAGGATAACTTTTACGGATAACAATAATATTTTTGAAGAAGTAAAAGAGCAGTTGAAAGATTTTAAAGGAGAACCGAATACACGATATATAGCTATTTATATAAGTCCAATTTCAAAAGACGATAAAGAAAATCCACAACACCTTGCTTATTACAAATTAAAAGAGTTGCTGTTAAAGAAGGAAATTTCATCTCAGGTTATTTACAAAGACCACTTAGATAAAGAGGCATTTTACAATTTCCTTTCAAACATCTATGTTGCACTTTTAGCCAAAATGGGTGGCATACCTTGGAGACTTAAAGCAGATAATGAAGATGAAATAATTATCGGCATAGGCGCATTCAAGCCTCAAGAAGCAGAAGAGCGATTTGTAGGTAGTGCATTTTGTTTTGGCAATTATGGTGTGTTTGAAAATTTTAATTGCTTTAGGAAAAGTGAAACAACAGAATTGGCAGGTTCAATAAGTAATGCAGTAGAGCAATATTTAGAACGTAAACCCGATGCTAAGAGAGTAATCATTCATTTCTATAAAGAAATATCAGATAAAGAGGAACTACAGCCCATTCTAAACATGTTGGGTCAATTAGGCAAAAGTGACTTACCGGTAATTGTAATCACAGTTAATAAAACAGAAAGCAGAGAAATTGTAGGGTTTGATATAAAAAACACAAAAGGTAAAATGCCTGTTAGTGGCTCTATTGTAAGGATTGGTAAAAACAAATACTTGCTATTTAACAGTATTCGCTATTTCGAAGATTCAAAATTAAGTGAGAAGGATTACCATTTTCCAATCAAGTTGTCATTTAAGTGCAACAGCCATCCAGAACTTTTAGAAGACAATGACACTATAAAACAATTGATAGACCAAGTGTATCAATTCAGCCGAATGTATTGGAAAAGCATAAGTCAGCAAAACTTACCGGTAACTACATTATACCCGGAAATGGTTGCACGTATTTATCCTTACTTCGATGATGAAAATATACCTGATTTTGGAAGAAATAATTTGTGGTTTTTGTAAATTTTAGAGAGCAGAAGTCTTGAATTTTGCTGTAAAGGCACTTTTTTGCTTAATAATTAATGTTAAATAATAACATTTTGGCTTTAACATCGAAGATTTGCATTAAT
>JADLHV010000226.1 GCA_020848595.1 Bacteroidia bacterium | reverse complement strand
TACATGCGTGGCAGTGATAAGCAAACCACTTTGAGTAATTAGAAATCCTGTACCAAGTGGAATTATTTCTCCATCCGCAATCGCAAAAATCGGCAGAATTGCCTCTCGTGTCCTATCATCCATCTGTTCATGATGGTAAAACTCACTTTTCATTAATATATAATAGTTTTAAATAGATATAAAAAAAATCCCAAAATGTTTAAACCATGTTTAAACCAGCCTAAAAAAGAAGGCTTTCAATTTCTTGAAAGCCTTGTGAGAGTATGGTGGAGAATATCGGAGTCGAACCGATGACCTCTTGCATGCCATGCAAACGCTCTAGCCAGCTGAGCTAATCCCCCATTTGATATAAAGAACTGTTTAAGGGTGAAAAGTCGAACCAGAGTTTACTCCGCAAGAATATGCGGAGACCTTCCCGCAATTGCTTGCGGGACGCTCTAGCCTCCCGATAGCTATCGGGAGAGCTAATCCCCCATTTTAATAACTTTCCCTTTTTAGGGAATGCAAATTTAGATGTATTTTTTATTTTTCTGAAATAAATTTAATGTCGTGCTCGTTTACGTGGAATCTGCTCTTTGTCTCTTGGGTTTTGTGCTTCATCCACCCGAAATAAACTAGAATTCAAATAAATGCTCGACGGTGTCTTTCGCCTTTATATTAAATTCTAAATTGCCATCCTCAATTTTCACTCCGCTACTATTCCATTTCGAATAACGCATGGTTTGAGGGACATTGCCCTCTAGAACGCTTATAAATGTAGAATCTTGTCCTTTGTATAGGTGAGCATCCTGATTGCTTAATCCCAAGTTTACATAGGCTTCCGAAGCGCCTTTGTTGCCTTTCATTCGCAATAGGACATAGGCTTTGGGTTTCAAGATGATGTGTGCTTTGGGTGACTTCTGCTTGAATTCTGATTGTGCGTTGTAATATAGGTTTTCGATGTAGTGCTCGCATGACACTTGAACCACGTATGTTTCATGTTTGTCCCAATCGAAGCTTATGTCGTAACTGCCGTCTTCTCTTGTAAGGGTCGAACCAAGCTTTTGATAATATACACGATTGCTTGCACTTTGTTTTTCGATAGACAAGGTGACGATGGCTCCACTTATAGGCGCTAAGGTAATGTTTTCTGTAACGGTGCCGCTCAATTGCTTGGGTTTGTCGGTCAGTCGGCAGGACCCAAGCCCGAGACTTATAATGGCAATGATTAGTAGGGTCTTAGTTTTCATAGGCTTAACGAAATTAGGTATTATTTTGTATTTTTCAAATCATTTTCTATACCTATTATATTGTTTTAAGTTTTAATTGAGCAATATGAATGATGTCGTTTCTTTTTACTCAGACCTACTCAATAGAAACTATTCTCTGAACTTATGGAATCGTATGCCTACTAATTAGATATGCTTAAATCTATATTAGCACTCAATTAGTTGATGAATTTGATTTTGATTACCAATCTGATTAACTTTTTAAATTGTCATAATAGTTTACTATTTATCTGAATTTGAACTTTCTATTATTAAATTTATATAAATTGCCACATAATTGAAACTCTTTTCGTCTAAAACTACAAATAATCCACCCAAATGAAAAAATTACTTTTATCCTTATTTGCGTTTTTGTATTTCTTTTATTCCTTTTCTCAATGCAATCCGGTTTTAAGAACCATGAGCAAGCAAGCAGGATATTATATGTCTGCTGGAGTTGATTATACCTTTCCTTATTATCATCACTTCACATACAATTATCTAAATAAGTCGGATTCAATGGCTTTGAATTATGGTTATTACGATGGGAGTAATTGGAAAGTAATAAATACGCATATCATTGTTGGACAACCAATGAGACTACTAATGTGGGGTAACAGAATTTTAGGCGTTGGTAATATCGCAAGACTCAATGGAGTAAATGCGCCTGCTCAAAAGTACTTTGGTGTTATGGAATATGTTGGAGGTAAATGGAATGTCATTCCTGGTGGTACCTTCGATTCAACTATGCAATATATTGACGCAGCTGGAAGTACCACTGATTTATATTTGCGTGTCGCAACTACAAGTTATGCGGGAACTGTTTATCATTATGATACCACTACAAATAAGTTTGTTGCCCTATTTAACTACTCGAATGGGGATTTTGTCCGTACTAAGTTAATTGCAGGTAAAAATAGAGTGGTTCTCACAAGCGTAGGGATGATTAATAACAATGTTACTTATGGGTTTGCTTATATGGAGGGAGACACTTTTTATCGAAACACTTCCTCAGGTTATGGAGTCTCGGATTTTTACGCAATCGATCGGACAAACGATCATATTTATTCTATGGACTTTAGTCAGAATAGACAAATAAGAGAATTTGATAGTACGACTAAGACAATTAGAGTCACTTCGGGGGATATGGGATCACCTTATTCGCCACTTCATGTATACGATGGTAAGGTAATTTGGTTTTCATACAATGCAAACAATAATAAAGATGTTTATTACAATATCTTATGCCCTGGGGATTCTATCTGGAAAAATTTGGAATTTCCTCAAGCTTCTGGAAACGGAGTAACAAATCCTTATTGTGCTTCAAATGGTGTCTACACTAAAATTTATAAACCCAATTCAAGCTATCATGTCGAGCTCGCTGAAGGTGCAGCAATGGAAGGAATTGCCTACATTGATAAGGATAGTAATTGTGTAGTTGATTCTGGAGAACACCGTTTAAAAAACTATATCGTTTATGGAAAAGCTACAAGCTTTTATGCTTCTGCTAAGACCGACGACACAGGACATTACCGAATGTATGTGATACCTGATACTGTGTCAATGTTTGGCGCTGGTAAATTAGCGGCATGCGCAGGTGCAAATACAATTCCAACTCAGATTGGAAACGCTTATTGGAAAAATGTTCCTATCATGGATCCTAAGGGCTATGATGTGGGAGTTAAAGCGCTTGTATCTATTCGAACTAGATGGAATTCCATAGATGGATATGGTGCTATGATAGAAAACAAAGGATATCCAGTAGATTCGGTTAATCTAACTGTATTACTTGACTCGAAATTGAATGTAGGTAATATGGATAGTAATTTTTATTCTAAGTCGGCAAATCAAGCTAATGGACGTATTTACAACCTAGATTATTTTGAGAAACGTTGGATTCGTGTGTCGGCCTGGATTGATACCGCTAATACAAAACCGGATTCAGTAATTTGCCACAAAGTGTTTGTGAATATCGATTCTACGGAAATAAATTATGCGGATAATTCAGATACCACTTGCCAACTAGTGGTATACAGTTACGACCCTAACAGTAAGATTTGTGCACAGAAGCAAATCAAGCCTCTTACAATTTCAAGATTGGATTATTTCATCGAATTTCAAAATGAAGGTAACGATGATGCCTATGATGTAGTTGTTGAAGATCCACTTTCCTCTAAATTGAATTACGAAACCTTAAAAATTAATGGAGCTAGCCACCCTTATACTTTCGAGTTTAAAAACGGTAAGCTTGTTTTCACTTTCAAAGATATTTTCTTAAAACCAAAAAAGTTGAATGAAGCCATGAGCAAAGGTTATATCCGATTCAGCATTAATACTATGGAGAATCTCGCATTGGGCGATTCAATTGAAAATACCGCTTACATCTATTTTGATTTAAACAAGCCAGTAATAACTAATACATCTGTTGTATATGTAGAGAACAATGTTTCGGTCAATTTAGTTGACTATAACTCAGGTATTGGACTGAAATTGTATCCGAATCCTGTATTCGATATTTTGAACATTGAAGTATCTGGTAAAGACTTAATTTATATCTATAATTCTATTGGTCAAGTAGTAGATATTTTAGAGCCTCTTGAAGGTTCTGTCGCATTGGATGTTTCAAGTTATGAGTCTGGGGTTTACTTCATTCGTTCAGGATCTTATAGCGCCAAATTTATTAGAGGAAACACGAATTGATTTATTGTTAAATAACTGAAGCTGGTTTTAAAAATAGGATTTAAATCAAAAAATGATTTGTTATAATTATAACATTTAATCTAAAGTTTGGCTAAAATTTATTTTTGAATCAAGCTCTATCAGTTTATTTCTTTCGATTGGGAATCACTTCCCCGCTAATAGTTAATGTTATAGTTTGTCCATTTGTAAACCTCACAATGACACTTTTATTAAACAGGCCTATTTTGCCACTGCTATTAAATTCGACCGAAATTTCACTTTCTTCGCCAGGGAGTATAGGTTCTTTAGAATAATTTGGAACCACACATCCGCAACTTGAAGCGGCATCGTATATGGTGATTGGAACGGGTCCATTGTTTTTGAATTTGAATCGCCATCTGCCATGTTCTCCTTCCACCAATGTGTCGAAATCGTGTGTAGTTGTTTCAAAAGCTATGGCAGTGTCGTATTGATTTTTCAAGGTAGGTCGGTCGACTTTAGTTTTGTGCACGATGGTTTCGATACTAAGTCTGACTGAATCGATAGTAAAGTCTTTTTTCGTCAAATAAACAACCCCATAGCGGGTAATCTTTCCATCATTACCCGATGAGTTGTAAATAAAAGTTATATGCGGATGGTTTAAGGTATAAGTAGAATCCCAATACAAAGAGACACAGCCGCAACCAGATCGGAATTGATAGTCTTTGATGTCTTCATTTACAAAGGCATAGAGTATGAATTGTTGCGAGTCTAAGACCCCACTGGGTAGTATGCCCAAGTGGTGATTGTAACTATTTTTATAGGTTTGTGCGTTTATGTTATGGATGAAAATCAGTAAAGAGTATATAAGAAGTTTTAGTCGCATAGAAGATAACTTTCAATTATCTTGCCAAAACGTTATAGCTTTTTTTTCAAATCAGGTGTTGCATATACTGAAAAATAAGAGATACTAATAGCTCATCCGCTATAGAATTATTTAATCAATGAATAATAATAATTTTGTAACTTCTACCATCTTCATCGCGCAAAATATACCAACCATCTGCCCAATTTTGAGTGTCAATTACTAATGGGTTTTCACTCGAAATTAGTCCGCTATATAGCATTTTACTCATATTGTCGTGTATTATAAGTCTTGTTGGATTTGATAGTTCGCTTTTTATGTAAAGTAAATTATTGGCAGGCAATGGATATAAAACATAGGGTGCTCCATTTTTATGCGGATTGATGATTGACGAAGTATGGGTATTGTCTATCACTTCTAAAGTAAAGGTGATATTTCCTCGTTTAATATGCCCAAATGAGTCTATTTCAAAGAATAAATCAAATGTATCCTTACAATTTAAAGTGTCTGTTACCACATATACTAAGTGAATTTGCCCTGAATTGGTATAGACATGTGTTGGTGCCACCAATAGGGAAGTGTCTCCATCGCCAAAATCCCAATAATGTGATTGAATGGCTCCTGTTGAATTATTGTAAAGTTTTGCTTTTGATGGCTGACTCGAATCTACCATTAATTCAATCTCCGCTACTACCGAATAACATGTTCTGCATTTAGGTTTAACTTTTAGTGAATAGTAGGCTACACATCTTTGATTGGATGCTTTAAGTGTAATTGTATACGATTGATGAATGGTGCTATTGTATTGATGAACTGGATTTTTTGATGTAGAGTTGTTGCCATCTCCAAATTGCCATTCGAAATTGCTTGCAGTATAATAGCTGTTGTCGTTAAAAACAATACTATTACAAATGGTGTCGTATTGCCAATTAAATGCTGCATAAAATGTATTACATGAGTCTGGTTGAACTGTAATATTCTGACAAAAAGTATCACTATTTGAACTGCTATCGAGTATGGCTAAACAAACTGTATATGTTTGAGTGACGCTCGAATTATAAGCATGAATTGGGTTCTCTTGACTTGATACATTGCCATCTCCAAATGACCAATAAAATGATAGTGGTCTGCCTTCTGATGTATTATAGAAGTATGCCATTGAAGTAACACCAAATGTGTCTATTACATTATATTGAAATGCCGCTTTTAAAGGCAAATTCGATTTGCAATTTATAGTAAGTGAAATTATGGCAGTGTCTGCTATAACGCCATTTGTGGTATAATGTATAACGGTATAAGTTCCATTGCTTGCATAGTTGTGTATAGCATGTAAACTTGCCACAGAATCTCCATCTCCAAAGTCCCAATACGAATAAGTTGGTGTATAGGTTCTGCTACCCATGGTATCTCTAAAACTGTATTCACAATTATTGCCCGATTGATAGATAAAGGCTATAGTATTATTGGCAGCACTCAATACAGTTAGAGTGATGAATGTTGTAAAAGCTAGGATGAGTAGTTTGTTTTTCATAATTGACTTGATTAAGTTGATTCTAAATTAAAGACTTAAGAAATAGAATATAGGTTGCCTAAGGATAACAATTATCTAATATATAGATAAATTTATATAAGCGGAAACATGATTTATAGAAGATTTACTTTCCAGTAAATTCTGGTTTTCTTTTTTCTACGAATGCTGCCATGCCTTCTTTTTGGTCTTCTGAAGCAAACAACATATAGAAATTTTTGCGTTCAAAATACAAAGCTTCTTGCAAAGGCATTTCGTAAGCTCTTAGCACACTTTCTTTAGCTAATTGAACAGCTAAAGGAGATTTTTCGGCAATTAAAGTGGCCATTTTTATAGCTTCACTTAAGTAAAATTCGATAGGGACAACTTTATTAGCTAAGCCATAATAATGGGCTTGTTGTGCTGAAATGAAAGTACCGGTTAAAACGAGCTCCATCGCTTTGTTTTTGCCTACAATTCGAGTTAAACGTTGTGTACCACCTGCGCCTGGCATAATGCCAATATTGATTTCTGGTTGACCAAATTGAGCTGTTTCACTGGCAATAATAATATCACAAATCATGGCCAATTCGCAACCTCCTCCTAATGCAAATCCACTAACTGCCGCAATCATCGGTTTTTTTGTTTTTCTAATGCTGTCCCAAGTTGAGAATTGGTCTATTTTTAGCATGTCCATGGCTGTTCTTCCTGCCATTTGTTTTATATCGGCCCCAGCGGCAAAAGCTCTTTCGTTACCACTAATAACAATAGCACGTACTTTAGGGTCGGCATCAAGTTGTATTAAGGCTTCTTTAATCTCGAGCATTAATTCGAGGTTAAGGGCGTTGAGTTCTTTAGGTCGATTTAATTGTAAATGAGCGACAAATGGCGCCACTTGTGGATTAACTAAAATAAATTCGGGCATCTCTCTTCTTATGACTTTTTTCTAATAATTGGATGATCTTTTTCTATTGTCGAATCGTATTGGAATTAACAATGTACTTGGGACATTCTTTCCATTTTTCTTTGCAGGTACAAAGCGCAAACTCAATTGCTCTAATGCTGTTATGGCATTTTCACTATATCTTGTTCCTGAAGAATAAACTGTTTTCGGATTATACATCATAGAATCGGTTCCAATTGTAACTTCTATTATGACATATACCGGCGTTTGATT
>JADLHV010000225.1 GCA_020848595.1 Bacteroidia bacterium | reverse complement strand
TTATCTAGATTATCATCAATAATTTGAACAGGCACTACATTTAAAACAGTATCAGGCTTACCAAGAACAGAGCCTAGAAAGACCGAATTAGGAATTGAGAGATTAGCGGTATCTCCGGGAGGGCAATTATTTTCGTACCATTTTTTAAAAAGTTCAATTTGTTGATCAGACAAGAAACGTTCGTTAAGGAAATGAGAATAATTTTTATCAGCAGGCCAAGGCGGCATATATTTTAAGGAAGTAACGAGTGCAATCATTTTAGATCTTTTTGCAGCATCTAAATAAGTCAAAAGATTAAAAGGGGCACCTCCTCCAGGTCTGTGACAAGGACTACAATTTTTATGCATCATTGGTGCGATATCATGAGCGAAATCGGGCACATTAGAAGAGCAAGAAGATAGCAAGCTAATTCCGCTCAATAACACAACCGACAGGCAAAGTGACAGGCACCGTAATACTTTCATTTTTTTTCAGCGAATTTAATGCATTGCGAATATAGTTGACAGAAGCTTTAGTTTTAGAGCTACCAAGAGATTCAAAACGGTCATCAATTTTACCAGAATAACAAACTTTACCCTTATCAACAATAATAGCTTGAGGGGTAACAGTCGCATCTAGGTGTCTAGTAAGAATATAATCAGGATCAAGAGCAATTCTATAGGATTCAACAGAATCGAAATTCATCAATTTTTGGATCATAGCAGTACTTTGAATACCTGGAAAAATAAAAATTGGTTTAATCGAGTCCATAGCCAATTGCTTCCAAGAGCCAGCATATTTGCGACAAATAGGACATTCAGCATTAAGAAAAATGTAGGTAGCTTGATTTTTATCCATAGACAAATCAGACCCATCAATGCAATTTATAGAAGGTTCATTGACACAAGCAAAGCCAAATAAAAGCCATGTTAAGAAAAAAATATTTTTTATACCGTTAAACTTTTTCATTTTAGCTTCGTCAAATTTACGAATTGGGATTAATAACACAACTAAGCGATTATGAATTGATGAAACTTTTTCTTGAAAAAGACAAAGAAGAGCGATTATTTAGAGAAATAATGGGGCGATACAAGCAAAAAGTGTATTGGCAGGCAAGGCGAATTGTTTTACTCCATGATGATGCCGATGAAGTTGTACAAAATGTATTTATAAAATTATGGAAAAATGCGGAGAGTTTCAGATTTGATTCGGCATTAAGTAGTTTTATTTATAGGATAGCTTATAATGAAAGTATAACCCTATTAAAGCAAAAGCAAAGATTTAGTTCATTAGATGATATAGCCGACCAAGACGGTCAATTAAAAAGAGTGGTGCATGGCGAGTTTGGAATGAGCGGAGATAAGATATTATTATTATTACAAGAAGCTTTACTTAGTTTACCAGAGAAACAAAGGTTAGTATTTAATTATAAATATTTTGAAGAATTACAGTACAAAGAAATTAGCGAAATAACTGGCACAAGTGAAGGCGCATTAAAAGCCAATTATCATTTTGCAGTTGAGAAAATTAAAAAATATTTAGACAAATTTTAAACTATTTACAATTATAAAAGTCAAACATAAAAAAGGAGATGGAAAATTTCGACCCAAAATACAAATCAATAAAATTCGAGGTACCAGACACCTATTTTGAAAACTTAGAGGATAAGATAATGAGTCAGATTCGACAAGAAACTAATTCAAAACCCAAATCCATTTATAGAATAGGTCGCCCCTTGGCTATAGCAGCATCGCTTGCCATATTAGTGGTCATTACCATATTGAGTTATAGGAGTGCGAGTGTAGAGACAGAAACAATAAGTTTTAACGATTTAGATTCAATAGACATTGCAAATTTTGAGAGTCAGCAAGAATTTAGCGATGAAGAATTTGAAGAATATGTGCCAAGTGCAGTTATAGACAGTTTATATTATAACGATATAGAAAGTAATTCTACCAACACATTTATAAGCACAAAAGAATTAGAAGAATTAGAAGAAGAATATAGTATACTAGATGACGAGATAGAGATTTAAGAAGTAAAAATTTAAAAAAGCAAATCACATGATTAAACCAAGCAACATTCAGAGAACAAGTTCAATTAGCCGCAAAGTATTATTTCTATTATTAGGACTATTACTAAGTTTGAACAATTTTAGCTTACAAGCACAAGGTAATGGTAAAAAAGGCAAGCCAAACAAGAAAGAAAAAATAGAAGAATTAAGAAAAAAGTTCTTCAATGAAAAGTTATCATTAACAGAGACCGAGCAAAAAGCTTTTTGGCCATTATATGACGAGTATAAGAAAAAAGAGAAAGCATTAAGAGATAGTTTTAAGTCAAAATACAAACCCAATGACGTTGTATTTATGGATGATAAACAAGCAGAAGCCTTTTTGAATGCTACAATAAAACTTAAAGAAGACCAAACTAGTTTATACAAAGAGTATATAGAAAAATTCAAAAAAGTAATCTCTGTTAAGAAAGTAGCTATGTTACCGATGTTAGAGCGAGAGTTTAAAAAAGAAGTTATGCAAAGAGCCAAAGAACATGGCAAGCAAGGACCACCACCACCACCACCGGGAGAAGATCCTCAAGATGATGAATAAAACGAATTCAATTTAACTTAGAGGATAATTATAAATTGAAATTATTTAAAGAGACTGTTAAAAAGCAGTCTCTTTTTTATTTTATAAATTTAAAACAGAGCCCGAATCAACTTATATTAAATGGCAGGTTTAATAGCATTAAGCATTAAAACATTGGCGACATTTCTAGCGATAATCATTCTTCCAAATTGATTATAATGTTCGGTAGTCCAATTTTTTTCGCCAAAACATTCTGCAGGAACCGCATCGAGATTATCAATTATAATAGCCCCTTTTTGAGAATAACGATGAAGTAAAATATCTCTATTGAACTTCATTACTTTTACTAAATCTGGTCCAACTAAACTATCTGCCCAATTTAAGTTTTCGGAAAGAATATTGAGATATAGTTTAATACCTTTCGACTTACAAATATTTACAATTTGGTCGAAGTCTTTAATTCTAGGATTAGTAGAAGTATCGATACTAAAAGCATAGGCTTTAACATAATGGTGCGCCAAACCTTGTTTATCTTCGTTCGTAGAGCCATCATCATTTAAGTAAACTACATTGTCTTTCCATGAATTGACGGTTTTCCATACCAAAGGAAAAATGACATTAATAGAATCATTTTGAAAGCAATCGAGCATTTTTTTATCTTGAGCATCCGCATCAGGATTAGAATAAAATCCGAGAGTTGCACACAACCTATTATAAAGCGGATGATGATTATAGTAGAAACATTTAGTTCTTAGCAAAGCTCCTTCTTGAGTAGAAAAAATCCATGGTTTATCGAAAGAGCGTAGGTTCATTGTAACGACAATGGATTTAACACGACTATTAGGATCGATTTGATTAATAACAGGCAGAAACATACCAGCGTGATAAGCCGGCACTTGCAATCCGCTTAAGCGCATACCACTAATACTATCATTAATCATATCACTTATAGTTCTTTTATCTTGATCATCGGGTGACACCCAGTAATTAGAAGATTCGCCAAAATATAAAACATCGTTATGCCATTGATATTCGAGTAAATTAAAAAGCATTGGGCCTTGATTTTTGAGTTCAGGCAGCCAAAAAACTTTTTTATATACAAAAGCCGACATAAAAACAGTTAGGAGAATGATTGCAAAACGAGGGGCGATATGTTTAAAATGCCATTCCATTAGAATCTAAAATAAATAAAAGCTTGGTATTCAGAACCACTTAAGACAAGAATACAAAATAAAATAAAAACGTAGAGCGACCATCTTTGCAGAGTAGATTTATTATTACAATATGAATCGAAGCGAAGATTTCCCCTTAAAAGTTCCAAAGCGCCAAAAATCAATAAGAGTAAAAATATATAAGGTTGAGTATCTAAATGTCTATCACCATCATTTAAAGCAAACATCCCTTTAATGACATCAAGAGCTTGATTGAGGTTATTAGCTCTAAAGAAAATCCAAGCAAAAGCGACGGCTAAAAAAGTAAAAAAAGATTTTAAATAAACACTAACGGACTTAAACGTAAAGAAACGTTCAATTAAGTAATATAGTCCATGTAAACCGCCCCAAATTATGAAAGTATAATTAGCACCATGCCATAATCCACTAAGAAGAAAAACTAACAAAACATTATACACCCATCGACCTTTAGTTACTCTATTGCCTCCAAGCGGAATATATAAGTAATCGCGGAACCAAGAAGTAAGCGAGATATGCCAACGTTTCCAAAAATCGGTTATACCAGAGGCCAAGTAAGGTCGATTAAAATTATCCATTAAATCGACACCAAAAAGTTTAGCCGTACCTTGAGCGATCAGAGAATAGCCAAAAAAGTCGGCATAGATTTGAAAAGCGAAAGCCAGAACACCGATAATATCCCAATAAAAAAACCATTTACTTGGATTATCGAAAATGGAAGAAACCGTATAAGATAAGTTATCGGCAATAACCATTTTTACGAAGAAGCCATAAAGCATTAAACGAAAACCAGATTGAATATTCGAATACAGAATTTGTTTTTTCTCCTTCAGTTGTTCATTAAGGTGAGAAAAACGTTCTATAGGGCCAGCGACTAATTGAGGGAAATAAGATACGAATAAAGCATAATGA
>JADLHV010000224.1 GCA_020848595.1 Bacteroidia bacterium | reverse complement strand
TAAACTAATGAAATTGAGCAAAGAGCGCAGGTCAATTGATTTTAGAAAGGAAACATTTGATTTTGTATTTCATCATTACAAATGCGAAGATAGTGGAGAACAATTTACTACAACGGTATTAGACGAATTGAATTTGATGCAAGTATATAACCAATACAGAGACAAATTTAATATTCCGTTTCCTGATGAAATTATTAGAATTCGAGAAAAGTATAATTTGTCGGCAGCTAAGATGTCTGAAATTTTAGGTTTTGGTGTAAATAGTTATCGCCAGTATGAAGCAGGTGAAATGCCTAGTGTTGCTAA
Source organism: Bacteroidia bacterium (assembly GCA_020848595.1). GTDB lineage: Bacteria > Bacteroidota > Bacteroidia > NS11-12g > UBA955 > JABMMZ01. Next base: position 3,596 of record JADLHV010000224.1, on the reverse strand, counting down.
TGCCAAATTGATTCAGATGGTTAATGATCCATATAAATTTATTGATATGGTGCTGTTATGCGGTACTTTGGATGAAACTCTTAAGGCGAAATATATTCAGAAAGCACAATTATTAGCCGAAGAAAAGAAAAAAAACTTTTTCAAAATAAATATTAAAGAATATTTAATGGGCAATCATATAGCGGATATTTATTCTGGATACAGAAATCCAAACTTTGAAAAGTTTACAGAAATGGTAGTTTATTTTTCTAATCAATTATCGCCCTTCAAAACCAAAATGAATAAACTATTGTTCTATGCCGATTTTTTAATGTTTAAACAAAGTTGTTTTTCTATTAGCGGAGTGAGGTATAAGGCCATTGATATGGGGCCAGTACCCAATAATTTTCAAAGTATATTTGAATATTTAGTGAACAATGACGATGTAGATATTTACATAACCGAATTCCCAAATGGATACACAGGTGAGCAATTTAAATCTAAAAAAAATCGAAAGTTTAATGCGGATTTATTCACAGAAAATGAATTGAAAACTCTAAGACAAGTTGCTGGTGTATTTAAAGAAACTAGCACTACTGATATAATTAACTTAAGTCATTTGGAAGAGGCGTGGAAAAATAATGAAAAAGACAAAAAAGTAATCAGTTATGAATATGCGTTTGAGTTAAGTCAGATTTAAATTTGTATCCCCTAAGATTAATTCTAGCAAATAATAAAAATCTGACTTAAGGAATGTTGCTTGCTTCATTTGATAGTAATGTGTAAATTTGAAATGTATGCTTTGTCGTAATATTTGGTTTCAAGTCCATAAAGTTCAAATTACCTTATTGCTGTGCTTTATTTTAATGAATCGTCAATATGACTTATAGAATGGATATGAAAAAGCAAATATTTCTTATAGATAGTATAGGGGCATTAGTGTCAGCAAGTATATTATTACTTATTCCTCTGTTTAATACTTGGTTTGGAATACCCCAAAATTTAACTTATATTTTAGTTCCTTTCCCTATTGTATTCTCTGTTTTCTCTTTTCTAGCATTTAAGTTTGGAAAGTCTAATTGGAAATTATTATTGAGAATAATTGTAATAGCTAATCTATTGTATTGCTGCCTGACCTTATTGGTTACTATTGCATATTTCTCAATATTTACTTTATTAGGAGTAATATACTTTCTTTTAGAGATTTGTATTATTTTAGTATTGTCAAGGTTTGAGGTACAAATATTAAAACGTGATGAATAAATACAATTGCATAAATTCATTCTATTTATTTGATATGTTCAGTGCTAAGTTCAAGTTGAGTTCTTTGAATAAGCTTTTGTGTAAAACTGATTATGTGTTTCTCTTTTTAAAAAATACGCTTAGAGTTATTAGAATTATACCAATATCATGATGACTTGTCAAAACATATTTAACATCTTAATATTAACATTACTTTGTTCGTGCAATAACGCTTCTATTAACAATGCTGAGGCAAACTCAATTGATAGCAGCATTAACGATACGGAAAGTATTTCTGATCAAACCAATGAACAATCTACGCTTACCAATAACGAAGCAGAAATAGATACTATTACAACCATTAAATTTAATGAGCTTTCAATTTATATTCATTGTTTAATTATTAATAAAAATGAGAATCAAATTGACCAAGTTCAGAAAGACACGCTTGAGTTTTATGCTGAACCTGGCGAGACTATTGAAGGTCAATTGATTGCTATATCAAGCGACCAACTCACTAATTTGACTATTGAACAACGATACGAAACAAGTGTTACAATTATGGATGAGGGGGCACATTGCGACTTATCGGAATGGAAGCATTATTATTCAGATTGGGAAAAATTGCAAGTCAATTCCTCTGGTCTGTTCATTTGTGAAAAGTACTCTCAAAAAGACTATGAAAAATTTCCAGAAATTAGAATTGAAGATTTAAAACAAAAAGTTAAAGAACAATGCCATGACGATTGGTTTAAACTTATAGAAAATATAAAAACACCTAATGAATATCCAAGTGGAGTAAATATTAGTCGCTATTATTTAAAAGTAAGTGGACAACGCAAGGATAATGGTCAAATTATTACAAAATTGATTATTATTGAAGCACCAATGGGATGCTAAGAAACAAGAAATCTCAAGTTTTATAACACATATGCCTTACCAACCTACTTTGACCAAAATATTAGGTATTAAATAAATTAATTTTACAGTAAATAATTTAAATCAAATTTTGAATCCTAATCGCTAATGAAACAAAAATTATTGAATATAATAGTATTGCTAATAGTATCACATGTGGATAGTATTGCACAGACAAATTACAACCTATCGAACTTATTGAGTTTTGATGGTGAACCATATATTGCGGTTAATCCGGCCAATCAAAACAATATTATAGCAGCGTGGATGCGTCTAAGAGCAGATGGTAAAATTTGGATTGCAACAAAAGCATCGTTTGATAAAGGTCAATCTTGGAGTGCTATTAATTTTATGCCTCATGATTCAGTAATTAATGGCTCTGCTGATGTTTCTATTGCTTTCCATCATTCTGGTACCGCGTATTTGACATGGATTAATTTTAGAACTAATCCCGATACAGCTGGAGCCGTTTTTATCTCAAAATCTATCGACGGTGGTTTAACTTGGGGTACTCCAAACAAAGTAATTGATGATAAAGATAAACCCGATAATCCATTTGATAGACCCTGGGTTGCGGTTGATAATAGTGGTGGAATTAATGATGGGGCAGTTTATGTAACGAGTATGACGGCGTATTGGAGAACAGGACAACATCATATTTATTTACGCACTTCTTCTGATGGTGGATTAACATGGGGAATGGTAAAGCAAGTTGATACCGCTGGTTTTTCTGTTGGCGTTTTAACAGCTTGCTACGGCGGAATATCAATTGGCAAGGATGGAAATGCTTATATTGCTTATCTTTCTTATGACGTTTCGGTCAGTCCTTTTGTTAGATATTTTTGTGCTACAACTAATAATTTGGGTATAACATTCCAACGCAATCTAGTGGGTAATGCAAGTATAAGTGGAGGTTCTAGTTTTACCAGAGCTTGGAGTGTTGCTGCAAATCCAGCAATTAATGGAAATGCAGTGTTAACTTGGGTAGATAATCGAAACGGTGATTATGATATTTTAATTTCAAAAACTATAAATGGTGGTTTAACTTGGACTTCTCCAACAAGGGTAAACGATGATAGCCTGAGCAATGGCATTGAACAAGATATGGTTTGGGCTAATTTCTCTCCATCTGGCAAATTGGCAATAGCTTGGCGCGATAGAAGATTAAATGGTATTGGTTCGACAGTTCCATTTGATTTATTCGCTGCGTATGCTATAGATTCAGTAAATACGTTGAGTTCAAATTTTAGAATTACTTCTGTTTCTAGTCCTTATTTTGCAGTGCCTCAAGGAAATTCTTTTATTGGATGTGCTATTTCAGATAGTAGTATTTATTTCAATTGGGGAGATTATAGAAATAGTCCTGATTGGGATATTTTCTTCAATAAATCGGATTTAGCTAATTTATCTTCAGTGAATGAAATTGCTACTAGTTCAAAGTCTATAAATATTTTCCC
>JADLHV010000223.1 GCA_020848595.1 Bacteroidia bacterium | reverse complement strand
TTTCTAAAGTTTCAGCTGCGTTACTATAATTATTTTGTGAAGTAAATTCCTCTAAAACTATCATTTCTCCTATATCTACGCAAGTAATTTTAGGTTCAACTAATGAAGGGTTGTTTGAACATAGGATTAACATCTCTTTCATTTCTCCAAAACGACTAATGGCTATTAAATCTGTAATATTTGAAAGTTCTTGAAGTGCAACATTATGATCGTAAAGAGGGGAGGTTTTTATTGCTACTTTATTGCTAATATTTAACAATTGAGGCAGTAATTCAACTATATTGGGTTGATGTTCTGATAATAATATTTGTCGTTTTTCTTCAGAACGCCTATCGGGGTCAATGTATATTAAATCAAAATGATCATTACTTTGCTTTAAATATTCTTCAGCAGAGATCGTTATTCTATCAATGTTATCAATTTGTAGTTGATTGAAATTAAATATACTAATGTTATTTAGTTCATTATTTAATTCAACTGAAACTACCTCTTTAAACTGTTTAGAAAGCGCGATATCGTCTATACCCAAACCTGCAGCTAAAATAAGTGCTTTATTACCATTAAATAATTTTGCTTTAAAAGATGCAACATTTTGGGCAGTACATTGTTCTAAAGATCTTCTATCAAATAAGCCACCAAGGTTAAATAGGCTTGGGATTTTTTCAATTGCTTTTTTTTCAAGTTCAATTCTGTTAATGATAAGTTTTGAAATATCGGGGAAAGATTTTCCATGCTTTTCTAAAAACTTTAATTTCCCAAGAGATTGAGCCTCTGCAAGTAAAAAATTAATTTCGATATCTGAGAAAATTGCTTTAATTTTGTAATAATTTTAACAAAATGAGAAAAATAACCTATCTTATTGTAGTCTTAACTCTTGTAACACTTGTAGCTTCATGCGGTGGTAGAAAAGACAGTTGCCCTTCAGTTGGCAAAGTTATCCCACAAGTTCCAACTTTCATAGCTTAAATTCCATGCAATGGAATGAATTAACGGATATTCAACAATTAGAAGGACTTATAAGCTCATCTAATGAAGTTCCGTTTATTATTTTTAAGCATAGTACGCGTTGTTCTATAAGTTTAATGGCTAAAAGCAGATTAGAGCGTCAAACATTAGACGGTTTAGATTTGCCATTTTACTATCTTGATCTTTTAAAGTTTAGACCTGTATCAAATGCTGTTTCAGATATTTTATCAATAGAACATCAATCACCTCAAATACTTTTAGTTTCAAAAGAAAAGTGTCTTTATAACGCAAGTCACGGTTCTATTGATTTAGAAGAACTAAAGCTTTTTCTTAAAAACGCTCAAAATTAATATTAATAGTTTGTTTCAAATCTGGGTGTAAACTCAGTGAAACTGGACAAGTTAGAGCAACTCTTTCAAGAATGATTCGATGTTTTTCGTCCATTTCTGTGCTTGTCTTAATGGTTAAATTTACATCTATTCCCACTATTCTTCTCGGTCCTTCGGTATTCATAATTTTTGTAACTTCTGCAGATGTGCCTTTCATATCAATAGCATTATTTTGACAATAAATACCAAGAACTGTAATCATACAAGAAGCGAGGGAAGTAGCGGCCAAATCTGTTGGTGAGAAGGCTTCTCCTTTACCATGATTATCTATTGGAGCGTCTGTTACGATAATATTTCCTGAAGCTAAATGTTCTGCATTTGCTCTTAATTCGCCTAAATATATTACTTTTGAAGTAGCCATTGAATAAATTGAAAATTAAGTACAAAAATACAAAACTATTGCGCACTTGTTTAATAACAATTTTATTAAGCTGTCAATGGTATGATTCATCTGCATTTAAAACAGATGATATAACGTTTGATGATCGATCTTACAAAGGTGGATTGATAGCTTCTCCTAATGGATTTGGTTTTTTCTTCAGACAATCTACTCCGATTCAAAATGGATTGTTTAGAGTTTTTGATGTTTCATTTACAAGTATTAATAGTATCAGAGAAAAAAAGGTCTTAAATCAAAGGATGTTAAATACCACGCCCTATGTTTATGGTAAGGTTAATAGACTTTATGCACTTAGACCAATGATAGGATTACAAAAAACATTTGCAGAGCGCAACACAAAAAATAGTATCGGAGTTAACGGTTTTGCATGTATTGGTTTAGGTTTAGGTTTTTTGAAGCCTATATATATGGATGTATTAGTATTTGATCCAAGCTCAGCCGATTCAATTCGAACCGCTTCATTGCCCTATAATCCAGTTGAGATGGATCCACAAATAATAAATGGCTATTCTTCATTCGATAAGGGATTAGGAAAAACAAAACTAATTGCTGGACTTTCGTGTAAAGCAGGTGTTGAATTTAATTGGGGGAATTATACTTCAATTTTTCGTTCAATAGAATTAGGGTTTATGGTAGATTACTTTCCAAGTCGCCCGGAATTGCTATACGGCATTAAAAATAAAGTGCTTTATTCTTCATTTTATATTAGTTTTGCACTCGGAGAATTATATTGATTCTGAGTGATGTCTAATACCCCAAAAGAAGTACAAAAAAGACGTATTAAACCAGATTGGTTAAAAATTCAAATACCAGTTGGAGAAAATTACGCTGTAGTTAAACAGATAGTTAAAACGCATAAGTTACATACCATTTGTGAGGATGGAAAATGCCCTAATATGGGAGAATGTTGGGGGGCTGGTACTGCCACATTTATGATACTAGGAAATATCTGTACACGAAGTTGTAATTTTTGTGCGGTTGCAACTGGAAGACCTAATGAATATGATTTAGATGAGCCAAAGCGTGTTGCTGAAGCTATAAAATTAATGAAAGTTAAGCATGCAGTTATAACTTCTGTCAATAGAGATGAATTAAAAGACAAGGGCGCCGGTGTTTGGGCTGCAACTATAAAAGAGGTTAAATTGCAAAATCCAGGTGTAACTATGGAAACTCTAATACCAGATTTTAAAGCTAATTGGGATTTATTAGAAATGGTTATTAATGAAAAGCCTGAAGTAGTAAGTCATAATATGGAAACTGTTGAAAGACTTTATAGAATAGTTAGACCTCAGGCTAAATATGAAAGAAGTTTAGAACAAATCAAACGCACAAAAGCAAACGGAAGACGTACTAAAAGTGGTATAATGTTGGGTTTAGGGGAGACGGAAAGTGAAGTTTTAAAAGCTATGGATGATTTAGTTTCGAATGGCTGTGATGTTCTAACTTTAGGTCAATATTTACAACCCACTAAAATGCATTTAGAGGTTAAGGAATATGTTACTCCAGAAAAATTTAGAATGTATAAAGAAGTTGGAGAAGCTAAAGGATTTCATATCGTAGAGAGTGGTCCGATGGTGAGGTCTTCTTACCATGCTGAAAAGCATATCTAGAGATAACTAATTGATTATTAGTTAAAAGATATTTTTACCTGAACTAATTATTGATTTCGTTTCTTTAAAGAATTTAGACTTAGTCTATTTCAAATTTTATCTTAAATTCATTCTCCCAAAATAGACTTTTATTGAAAGTTATAGACTTAGTCTATCAAGGGTCAAAGCTATTTTTAGAAGACTTAAAAAAATTTTTTCCATTCCGGAAAATGATTTAACTTTGAAAAATTGTTTATTACCATATAATATGAAAGTTAAATTAATTATTGTTGTAGCACTTGTATCTGTTGGCATTGGATTATCAACTTTGGCATTCAGATCAAAAGATTACACTCCTAGAACCTCATCGAAGATTGAAGAGCTGGTGTCGTATCAAATTCCTGGAGGCAGAACAGCCGCTGGAATGGCAGAATATTTCGCGTCAATCAGAAATAATATCGAGACAGGAACTGTGAGTGAAGAAGAGTATTTAGGAGCACTTTATGCTTCTCTAAAGCTAGAATCTAAAAGAGCCATTAATACTACCTGGAACGAATTAGGTCCAGATAACGTGGGCGGAAGGATTCGTGCATTTATTCAAGATAGAGACACCCCGTCTATAATGTATGCTGGTGGAGTTAGTGGCGGATTGTTCCGTTCAACTACTAGAGGAACATCTTGGAGACCAGTTAATGATTGGCAAGAAAATTTAAATATATCATGTATAGCACAAAATTCTGACGGTGTTATTTCTTATGGCACAGGTGAAGGTGGATTTGTTTCCATTACTGGAACGCCAAACGGTACACCTGGATTTCAAGGCGCAGGTATTTTTACTTCAACCGATAGAGGTAAAACCTTTACTCGTATAGTAGCATCTTCTTCTTATGGAAATATTAATTCTATGGCTTCTGAAAAAAATGGTCAAAGAATTTATGCAGGAACCAATACTGGAATAAAATATTCAGATAATGGTACTACTTGGTCAAATTCAAGAAATGGTAATTGTATAGAAATTAAAGTTGCAGTTAATGGAGATATTTATGCTCAATCAGTTAATGCAATTGTAAAAAGTACTGATAGAGGTGCTACTTGGACAGTCATTACACCTCCAAACTCTAGTATTTCTAGAGCTTCAATTGCAATTTCACCTGAAGATCCTAATTATGTTTATGTAATGGCTTCTGGTGGCGATAGTCGTTTAAGTGGTGTATTTAGAACAACCGATGGTGGAGGTTCTTGGACACAAATAATTGCAAAAGGAACAACTTATTTTGATCCTCTAGTATCTGGTTTAACTAGTCCTCAAGGTTATTATAATAACGTTATTACCGTTAATCCTAAAGATAAAAATCATATCATCATGGGTGGTGCTTCATTAGCAGAATGGAAAGAAGGAACTAATCCAAAATACATTGCTTCTTTAAATGATTTTGGTGGTGCTAATCCTGTTTATGTTCATGCAGATAAGCACGTTTTAGAATGGGATATGACTACTACACCTCCTACCTTGATTTGTGGTAATGATGGTGGACTATTTTTTAGTTCTGATAACTTAAAAACATTTACAGCTAAAAATTTCGGATTCAATGTAACTCAGTTTTATGCTGTTGCAGGAGATTATGAAGGTAATGTTGCAGGAGGTACTCAAGATAACGGAACTCAATATGTAAATAAAAAAGGAAATACGCCTAAAGCAGCTGTAGAAATTAAAGGTGGAGATGGATTCCAAACTGAAATATCTGTTAAGAATAATTCAATTATTTTCTCTGAGACTTATTATGGAAATATGACACGTTCTAGAGACTTTGGTAAATCTCAAAGTTGTGTTTGGGATAGAAGAATTGCAAAAATATTTACAGGTTTAACCGATACAAGTAAATACTGTGATTTTAGTTTACCTTCTTCTTGGGCACCATTTAATACGAAATTCCGTTTATGGGAACATCCAGAATTTGATAGTACTCAATCAAGAATATTCTTGGCGCGTTATGGTCAAATTTGGATGGCTATAAATCCAACTGATTTCCAGAAAGAACCAGAATGGTATCTTATTGCAAATTCTCAAGGTAATGCTCAAGTTTGGGATTTGGAACCTACTGCAGATGGTAATTCATTATTCTTTTGTAATAGTAGTAACATTTTCAGAGTTGATGGTTTAAATACTGCTACTTATGATAAATGGTCTAGTCCAAATTCAATTCCTCCTGGAATATCTATTACAACACTCGGATTTAGTTCTTCAGGTAGATCAATTACATCTATAAATTTAGATCCAAATGATAATAGTACTGCAATGGTTACACTTGGTAATTATGGCTCTTCTGCTTATGTTTATAAAGGTACAAATATGCTAAGTACAGCTTCATTTACAAATATTACTGGTAATTTACCAGCTATGCCTGTATATGATGGATTTATTTCGATTGATAATCCAAATGTGTTGTTTATTGGAACCGACTTAGGCGTTTATGCTTCTGATGATGGCGGAACTACTTGGACATCTCAAAATACATCTACTAGTAATTTTCCTAAAGTTGCAACCATGGCTTTGAGACAATATATATTTCCTAATAGAAGCAGAGGACAAATTTATGCAGGTACACATGGAAGAGGCTTCTTTGAATGCAAACAATTTACAACTTCAATTTATGCTCCAAAATCTTCAAAGTCTCAAGCTATTACTGCTTATCCAAATCCAGCAGATAATACAGTTAATCTGAATTTTAATGTAAAACACAGAGAAGATATTACCATAACCATATATGATTTAACCGGTAAAGTTGTATTTACAAAACTGTATAGGGATGTAGAAATCGGCGATTTGTCTATCAATATTGAAACCGATGCTATAATGGCAGGAACCTATATTGTTAACGCAAAAGGTGCTACTACAAATGCTATGTTAAAATTAGTGGTTAGACACTAAAATTTTTAGTAAAAATATTTAAAAGTCCTGTGTAAGTTCACAGGACTTTTTTTATGCTCAGTCGATTATCTGAAATACGTGATGTTAAGCAAATTAAGAAACTTGCTCAATTTTGTGCAGAAGACAAAAAAGGTTTAAGTACTGTACTAAAAAGATTAGACCAAGGAGTGGGTAGAGAAAAAGCAATTGCTTCATGGATATTAAGTCATGCAGTAGAAATTAATCCAAAATGTTTAAACGACAAACAACATGCTTTGTTAATAGAGTTAGTTAAAAGTAATACCCTTGGAACAATTCGACGTAATATTATAAGAGTTTGGCAATTCTCATTTCCACAAATTGAAGATTTAAAAATTAAAATCATAGATTTATCTCTTCAAATGTTGTCAGATTTGTCGCAAGATTTAGCAGTAAGGGTATTTTCAATTACTGTTTTAGAATCGTATTTAGAATTTATGCCAGAGATACGGGAAGAAGTAATTTTCTTAATAGAAAGAGAAAGTCCTAATCCCAGTCCATCATTTAGTGTGAGAGCTAATAAATTTATTAAGTCATCAAATAAGTTA
>JADLHV010000222.1 GCA_020848595.1 Bacteroidia bacterium | reverse complement strand
TTGAGCTGTTACATTGGGTGCCCCTGTTTTTCTCAAACCGCCAGCAACAGCAGTCAGAAATGGCGCCCGGTACAAACGTGTTTAGTGCTTGATTCTAAAGATTCGTATTGTAGTGCTCGAATTATATAATTCCGTAAATATTAGTTTTGGTTTTGTGCAAGTAATTAAACTTCTAGTGCATATCCAACCTGTTCGTGGACTCAACCCGCATATCCGTTTCCAACTAAATAGTTCTAAATCCATAAGCTTATCAAACCGAATAATTCCCTTTTGGGCTGTTACATTGGGTGCCCCTGTTTTTCTCTACCCTGAATGAGTACTAAAAACTCGTTATGAGAGTACAAAACCAAAAGCCACGACGATTTTCATGAAAAAGGCATAGCAGCGCTACGGCGATTGAATGAAAATCGCTCGTCCCATCGTGGCTGAAGGGTTTGTGCTCGTAATAGAGTTTTTAGTGCTCATTCTGGGTATTATATAATTTACAACAGCAGTCTGAAATGGCGCCCGGTACAAACATGTTTACTGCTCGAATCTAATGATTTGTGTTGTAGTGCTTGAATTGAATGATTTCGTAAATAAAAAATTAGAATCTAAAATCAGAATAAAGGTTCTAGTACCAGGGTGCTTAAGAATTTATAATATTCTTTAAAAAATACTCATTATATTATAATCCTAAAAGTGCAAATCTGTTTTATTGTTATATCAGTTCTATATCTTGATTAATTTTGTTTTATTAAAAAGTGCAAACATTCTCAATTTTGTTTTGTTTTGTAGTCATGGATTGGATATTAAATATCGGACTCGTGATTTTAGCCTTTAGTTTTATGGAAGCTACTGCATGGTTCACTCATAAGTATATTATGCATGGTTTTATGTGGCGCTGGCATAAAAGTCACCATGAACCTCGCTATGGTACTTTCGAAAAAAATGATCTGTTTGGAATTGTATTCGCTGTAATTTCTGCAGCTCTTATTATTGCAGGTACTTGGAATGGTCAGTTTGATTGGAAGTTCTTTATTGGTTTCGGTGTGTTTTTATACGGTATAGCCTACTTTTTAGTTCATGATGTCTTCGTTCATCAACGATTGCCTTGGTTAAAGAAAACTAAAAGTACTTATTTTAAAGCTATGCGTTTCGCCCATAAAATTCACCATAAAGTCAGCTCGAAAGAAGGCGCCGAAGCCTTTGGTTTTTTATTCGTTAGCAAAAAATACCTCGATAAATACCGTCAAAACTAATCTATGAAAAAGAAAGTAGTAGTAATCGGTAGTGGTTTCGCAGGATTAAGTGCCGCAGCTTGTCTTGCTAAAGATGGTTTTGATGTCACTTTGTTGGAAAAAAATAGTCAAACTGGAGGTAGAGCCTCTATATGGCAAAAAGATGGTTTTACTTTTGATATGGGGCCAAGTTGGTATTGGATGCCTGAAGTGTTTGAAGAATTTTTTAATAACTTCGGTAAATCTGCTTCGGACTATTACCATTTAGTTCGATTAGACCCCGGTTATAGAATTAATTTTGCTAACAACGAATCTATTGATGTTCCCGCAGATTATGATTCTTTATTAAACGAATTTGAAAAAAGAGAACCTGGTTCGGCGAATCAATTGAACGAATTTCTAAAAGATGCTGAATACAAATACAAAACGGCAATGGCCGATTATGTTACCAGAATATCTAATTCGTTTACAGAATTTTTAGAAACCGAACTCATTATAAAATCATTTCAATTAAGTTTATTTTCTTCTTTAAGAAAAGCGGTTAGAAAACGATTTAAAAATCCCCAACTCATAAGTTTACTGGAATTTCCTGTTTTATTTTTAGGTTCAACTCCCGATAAAACACCTGCTCTTTACAGCATGATGAATTATGCCGACCTAGTGAAAGGCACATGGTATCCAATGGGTGGAATGCATTCGATTGTAAAAGGATTTACTCAAGTAGCCGAAGAACAAGGTGTAAAAGTTTTATTGAATCACGAAGTTACTTCTATAAATTCACAAGAAAATAAAGTCATTTCTGTTAGTACTAATAAAGGTGATTTTGAAGCAGATTTTGTTGTTTCAGGTGCCGATTATCGTCATACAGAACAAGTTCTATTGAATGCTAAAGATCGTATTTACACTGAAAAATACTGGGAGAACCGAACAATGTCTCCAAGTTCTTTATTGTACTTTATTGGTGTAGATATTAAAATCCCTAATCTATTACATCATACTTTATTTTTTGATGAAGATTTTGAAGACCATGCCAAAGAAATCTATGAGCATCCAAGATGGCCGAAACGTCCTTTATTTTACATGTCTGCTTCGAGTAAAACCGACCCAAGTGTAGCTCCAGAAGGACAAGAAAACCTAGTACTTTTAATCCCATTGGCGCCCGGACTAAAAGACAGTGAAGAAGAAAGAGAAAAATACTTCCATATCATGATGGATAGATTAGAAGCTCGTGTTGGAGTAGCCATTAGAGAACATATTGTCGTAAAACGCTCTTATGCCATGAAAAATTTCGAAGAAGATTATCATTCATTTAAGGGCAATGCTTACGGATTAGCCAATACTTTGTTGCAAACAGCTTTCTTAAAACCGAAGATGAAACATGCTCGTCTGAAAAATTTATTATTTACTGGTCAATTAACTGTTCCAGGCCCAGGAGTACCGCCAGCAATTATAAGTGGACAGATGGCCGCAAAGGAAATAAAACGATTGAATTCAATTTATAGCAAAATTTAAAAAACAATTTCGCTATTAGTCTGTTTAAATTAGTAGCACTATGTTCGAACTATTTGAAAAAACCGCTGAAACTTGCAGTAAAGTAACCACAAATACTTACAGCACATCATTTTCATTGGGCATCAAAATGATTGCTAAAGATTATAGATGGGCCATTTATGGTATTTATGGTTTTGTACGATTAGCCGACGAAATTGTCGATACTTTTGATCGCGACGATAAATCGGAATTACTTGCCAATTTTAAACAAGATACTTACGAAGCTATTCAAAAAGGTATTAGTCTGAATCCAATATTGCACTCATTTCAAAAAGTAGCTAATATGTATAATATTGGAAAAGATCTTATTGAACCTTTTTTCAATAGTATGGAAGCAGATTTAGAACAGAAAAAATTCGATTCAACTCAATATTCCGAATACATTTATGGCAGTGCCGAAGTTGTAGGATTGATGTGTCTAAAAGTATTTTGTGATGGCAACGACCTAGAATACCAGCATTTACGCGAACCTGCCAGGTCTTTAGGCGCAGCATTTCAAAAAGTTAATTTCCTGAGAGATATTAAAAGTGATATTGAAGATAGAGGTCGCATTTATTTTCCTGCACTTGATTTAACCCATTTTAATGAGCAAACTAAATTAGCCATTATCGATGATGTTAGAAAAGATTTCAAAAATGCCTACAAAGGAATACTTCAATTGCCTATTAGTTGTCGCTTTGGTGTTTATACCAGTTATATTTACTATTTAAAATTACTTGAAAAAATAGAACGTAAAAATGCCAGAGAGGTACTAGAGAGTAGAATACGTGTTGCTAACTCTGAAAAAATGGCGCTTTTAGCTAAATCATTTTTTAAATTTAAGTTTAATGTCCTTTAGTTTCCGATTATTAGTCCTTTACTTAACCTTAAGTTCATTTGTAGGTCCAACTGATCTAGCGCAATTCCGCAGTCTATATTTAAAATCAGAATCAGATTCAAAATCTGCCGATAATTTATTAAAATTAACAAAAGATAAATCTGATGCTATTTCGGTAGGTTATAGAGGCGCCGCCTGGTCGCTTAAGGCAAAACATCATTTTTATCCAGGTACAAAACTGGACTATTTAAAGAAAGGATTAAACGACTTAAACCAATCTATTAAATTAAATTCGACGGAGGTAGAGTTGCGATTTTTAAGATTTTCAGTGGAAGAAAATATCCCATCTATCGTCAGTTTTACAAGTCATTTAGAAGAAGATAAAACTTTTATTGTTTCCAATTTAAAGTCCAATCACGGATTCTATAGCACTATTAAAAGCTATATGCTTAAGTCCGACCAATTAAGTGCTTCGGAGAAAGCTAAATTGAAATAACCTTACTCCCAAGGTGTATTATCGTCTTCTGTAATATTAGCACCTGTATCATTCATCCAATCATCGCCATTATCTTTATTCTCTGGTTCTGTTTGATTTTGTATACTCTTGCCTAATTGATACATGTCTATTTTACCTCCTGGTGTCTCCTCCCCTTCGGTATTAATTTTACTTGAATAAGTGACAACATTAGAATACCCTTCGTCGCCTCCACCCATGTATCCATCTTCATCCCAATTTTCAAATTTAGCAAGATGTGCGATATAACGTACTTTAGCTTCACCAGTAGGACCATTTCTATGTTTAGCAATAATAACTTCACCCTGATTTGGATCGCCATCAAATCCCTCATTTAATTTATAGTATTCTGGTCGCCATATAAATCCAACCATATCCGCATCTTGCTCTATACTTCCAGATTCCCTTAAGTCACTTAATTGAGGTTTTTTGTCTCCTCCGCGTTTTTCAACATCACGACTTAACTGAGCCAAAGCTATAATGGGTATATTGAGTTCTTTGGCAAGTCCTTTTAATGACCTAGAGATATAACCTATTTCTTGTTCACGATTTCCATTCTTATTTCCCGACTCATCACCTCGCATCAACTGAAGATAGTCAATCACAATCATTTCAATATTGTGTTTACTATGCAAACGTCGGCACTTGGCTTTTAGTTCAAATACTGGCAAGGAAGGTGTATCATCTATAAATATTTTAGCCTTCGCTAATTTTTGAATCTTCGAGTGTAATTGAGCCCATTCATGCTCTTCTAATTGTCCTTTTTTAAGTTTCTCTGAAGATAATCCAGATTCAGATGCAATTAATCTGGTTACCAATTGAGTTGCACTCATTTCTAAAGAAAATATAGCTACAGGTTTTTGAAAATCAACTGCTGCGTTTCTGAGCATAGTAAGTGCCAGAGCTGTTTTACCCATACCTGGACGTGCAGCAAGAATAATCAAATCAGACTTTTGCCAACCCGCGGTAATATTATCTAAATTACGGATACCACTAGGCACACCTGTTAAACCATCCTTCTTAGCTACGTTAGCTTCAATTAAAGAAATTGCTTCATTGATGATATTAGAAATTTCTTTATACGAGCGTTTCATGCCATCATTCTTTACCTCATATAAATCCTTTTCTGTCGAATCGAGTAATTTAAAGGCATCGGCAGAATCATCGTAAGCTTCAGAGATTGTATTGCCCGAAATACGAATCAATTCTCTTTGAATAAACTTTTGAATAACGATATGCGCATGGTATTGCAAGTTAGCAGCAGAAGATACTTTGCTGGTTAATTTAGCAATATAATAAGGTCCACCTACAATATCCAGAAACCCCTTAACCTTTAACTTTTCGGTAACAGTTAAGATATCTACTGGTTGATTTTCGTTATAGAGATCCAACATACATTCATAGATATTCTGGTGTTTATCAGAATAAAAATGTTTAGCTTGTAAAGTCTCCATGGCATCCTTAAGCGCTTCTTTCTCGAGCATAATAGCACCGAGTATAGCTTCTTCAAAATCTACAGCCTGCGGGGGCATTTTACCACCAGCATCTAATGAAGTAATATCTATGCGCTTTGGTTTTCGAATACCAGGTCTCTCTAACATGATGCGAAACTACTTGCTTTGTTAAAGAACTGCAATTTATATTATGCCATAGCCATGTTAAAACATTGTGAATATCATTTAAAGAAAAAAACGCTAATAAGAGAATCGAAGTTAAAAAAGATTAGATTTGCCATGATGACTGCAAATGGGACTAAATGTCACTTATAAAGAAGACTTAAAGACATTGGCATCAAATTGGCAACCATCCAATAAAAGCACAACAACACAAACATCAAAAAATACAAAATCAAAAAATTGCGTATCGATGACGCATTTTTCATCCTTTTAACACAAAAAATCCCTAAATTTGTTATAGCATCATAATGGAAGCAAAATTTTCACCAAGAGTAAAAGAAGTCATTCAATTTAGCCGCGAGGAGGCCATCCGTTTGGGACATGACTATATAGGTACAGAACACTTACTTCTCGGAATAATCCGCGAGGGTGAAGGTACCGCTCTTACTACATTAAAAAACCTCGAAATCGATGTTATTCGATTAAAGAAAACCATAGAAGACACTATTAAAGGCACTGCAACTGGTGTAAGTAATTTGGGCAATATTCCGTTGACTAAACAAGCTGAAAAAGCTTTAAAGATTACTTATTTAGAAGCAAAAATCTTTAAAACTGAAACTATTGGTACCGAGCATTTGCTTTTGTCTATTTTAAGAGACGAAGACAATATTGCTTCTCAAGTTCTAGCGCAATATGGTATCAATTACGATTTTTTCAAACAAACATTATTAGATGGTGGCACTAGTGGCTTACGTCCTAAAGATACTCCAAGTAATGCTTTTGAAGATGAAGGTAATGATGCTCCTGAAGACAGAAAAATTGAAGAAATAAAAAAGAAAAATCCAAAATCTAATACACCTGTTTTAGATAATTTCGGTAGAGACTTAACGAAGTTGGCGGAAGAGGGTAAACTTGACCCAATTGTTGGTCGTGAAAAAGAAATTGAAAGGGTTTCTCAAATTCTATCTAGAAGAAAGAAAAATAATCCAATTCTTATTGGCGAACCAGGTGTTGGTAAAACTGCTATTGCCGAAGGTTTGGCTCTACGTATTATTCAAAGAAAAGTTTCTAGAGTTCTTTTTAATAAACGTGTCGTTACACTCGATTTAGCTTCTTTAGTTGCCGGTACTAAATACCGTGGTCAATTCGAAGAACGTATGAAAGCTATTATGTCTGAACTAGAAAAAGCTAGTGATGTCATTTTATTTATAGATGAAATTCATACTATTGTTGGTGCTGGTGGTGCTAGTGGTAGTTTAGATGCAAGTAATATGTTTAAACCTGCTTTAGCTAGAGGTGAAGTGCAATGTATTGGCGCAACAACTCTCGATGAATACAGACAATATATAGAAAAAGATGGCGCTCTAGAAAGGCGTTTTCAAATGGTGATGATAGAACCTGCCTCTCCTGAAGAGTCAATCGAAATCCTTCATAATATCAAAGAAAAATATGAAGACCATCATCATGTTACCTATACGCCTGAAGCTATTCAAGCTTGTGTAAAATTAAGCAACCGCTATATCACTGATAGAAATTTACCTGATAAAGCCATTGATGTAATGGATGAAGTTGGCGCTAGAGTGCATATCACCAATATCAATGTGCCTGAGGAAATTGTTGATCTTGAAGCGCAAATTGAAGCCATTAAATTGGAAAAAATTGCTGTTGTTAAAAGTCAAAAATATGAAGAAGCGGCTCGATTGCGTGATAAAGAAAAAAATCTTATCAATATGTTGGATGCGGCTAAATTAAAATGGGAAGAAGAAACCGTCAGCAATCGTTTTGTAGTAAGTGAAGAAAATGTAGCCGAAGTGGTGGCTATGATGACGGGAATTCCTGTAAAACGAATTGGACAAAGTGAAGGAAAGAAATTACTTACTATGGAAGATGACCTTAAGAAAAGAGTTATCGGTCAAGATAAAGCAATTGAAAAACTTTCTAAAGCAATTCAACGTACTAGAGCTGGATTAAAAGATCCCAACAAACCTATAGGGTCATTTATTTTCCTTGGTCCAACTGGTGTTGGTAAAACAGAACTTGCTAAAGCTTTAAGCGAATATATGTTCGATAACAATGACGCTTTGATTCGAATTGACATGAGTGAGTTCATGGAAAAATTTGCTGTCAGTCGCTTAGTGGGTGCACCTCCAGGATATGTTGGTTATGAAGAGGGTGGCTTGTTAACCGAAAAAGTAAGACGTAAACCTTATGCAGTTGTTTTATTTGATGAGGTTGAAAAAGCACACCCAGATGTCTTCAATATTATGCTTCAAATTTTAGATGAAGGTCATATTACTGATAGTTTAGGCAGAAAAGTCGATTTTAGAAATACTGTTATTATTATGACCTCTAATATTGGGTCTAGACAGTTGAAAGATTTTGGAACAGGTGTCGGATTTGCAACTAGTAATAAAGTGACTAATTCTGAATCCGAAAGCAAGCAAGTCATTGAAAGTGCACTGAAAAAATTCTTCTCTCCTGAATTCCTTAACAGAATTGATGATGTTATTGTCTTTAATAGCCTCGAGAAACCTGATATCATTAAAATATTGGATATTCAAATCAATAAAATGCTTAAACGTATTGAAGATCTTGGATATACAGTTAAACTAAGTGACGAAGCTAAAGAATTTATCGCCGATCATGGTTTTGATATAAAATTTGGTGCTAGACCACTTCAAAGAGCAATGCAAAAATATTTAGAAGATCCTTTAGCGGAAGAAATATTAAAAGGTGAAATTGTAGAAGGCACCGTAGTTAATGTAGACGTAGATAAGGATAAAAGTGCACTAAAGGTCAATACAAATCCTAATAAAAGAGGTAGTAAAAAAACCAAAGTAGATAAGGGTGAATAATTTATTTTAACAATAGAGGTATGTCTATTTTTTATAGACTATTATACTTTAATTTTAAATAGATTATTGTGCTTATTAAGGTGTTTTTAATTTCAATTATTCTTGCTTTTTGATACTCGCAAGTTCGTGAGTTCGCTTTGTTAAGTTAAATTGGGTGAAAATTTTGATTTCAAATATTAGTGCTCAACTATGTTCAGTGCACATTTCTTAATGTTTTCAACCACTCATGCCTTTTATTTTATTTTGGGCTGAAAACTATATGCGTTGTAAAATTAGTTCAAATGCACAAAGATGCTAATTAAAAAGTAATATTACATACCTGCTCATGCCGCAGGAGTGGCATTTACTTTTTTTTATGG
>JADLHV010000221.1 GCA_020848595.1 Bacteroidia bacterium | reverse complement strand
TATCGCTAAACAACTCGAAGGCTCTGGTATTGTAGTTGGTGCTCAAAACATGAACCAATTCGAACAAGGTGCTTACACTGGTGAAGTATCGGCTTCAATGCTTACTTCTATCGGTGTCTATCACACTTTAATTGGTCATAGCGAACGCAGACAGTATTACAATGAATCTAATGCTTCGTGTGCCGCTAAAATTGTTACAGCGCTTAAACATGACATTACAGTTATATATTGCATCGGCGAAACTCTTCAAGAACGTGAAGCTGATAACCACTTTAATGTTGTTAGCGCTCAGTTAACTGAAGCTCTTTCTGGATTACAAAATAGCGAAATTTCAAAGTGTATTATTGCTTACGAGCCAGTATGGGCAATTGGTACTGGTAAAACGGCAAGTGCCGAACAAGCCAATGAAATGCATATTCATATTAGAAAAGTTCTGGCTGATTTGAGCGATTCTGATACTGCAAATGGCATCTCTATTTTATATGGTGGCAGTGTTAAACCTGATAATGCTAAATCTTTATTCTCTATGTCTGATATCGATGGCGCTCTTATTGGTGGTGCTGCTCTTAGTTCAAGAGATTTTATAGATATTGCTATGTCTTTCTAATCTAAACATTAGTATATAAAAAAAGCAGACTTAATATTAAGTCTGCTTTTTTATTTTCATAGATCACCGAATTAGGGATATCTTACCTTAGAAGTGTCACGGTGCCTTCGTATGTATACAATTCACCGTCGTATGCGGTTACTTTTATCATCCATGTATAAACGTCTTGTTGAACGTCTTCACCTAAATAACGGCCATCCCATGAGGCATTCTTATCGTCGGTTTGCCACATTAATTGACCCCATCTGTTATAAATTTCTATATGAAAGCTCTTCTCTCCATTTACAATAGCTTTAAATCCATTATTGGCTTTCGGACCTGTGCCTTCAGGACTAAATGCCGTTGGTACAAAGACTGTAACATCTGGGTCTATTTCTCTTACTTGTCCAATTGTATCTATACACTCGTGCAAAATAGAATTATATGGAAAAGTATAAATGGAACTTAGATGCACTCTGTATTTATTGGTGTCTGCTGGATAGGCATACACAGGATGAACTTGACTGCTTGTATCGTCTACATTGCCGGTGCCAAAATACCATAAATGCGCTAAGCTTCCTGGATTACTCCAGCGTATAGTAGTTTCGTTACTGAATTTGAATTTAGGAAATGCAACAGTTGTGCTATAGCCAGGATTACTGCTGAATTGCGCCTTTGGTTGCGGTAATATCTTAATATAAGCAACCGAATCTTTGGTTGTAGCACAAAATTCATTAGTTTCTGTGCCCCATTGATTCGTTACTATTAATTGCACATTATACCAATCGCGTTTTGCTGTATCGTATTCTATATTCTTTGGATTTTGTAAATTACTGCTCTTGCCATTCCCGAAATTCCAATCATATTTTAATTTTGGTGATGCAAATGGTTTAAATATACTTGCTTCAAAATTGATTAAGGCTGGCTCACATTGTATTTCTGGATCGGCAAAGAAATTAAATTGAGGATAAGGCTCTATTATAAGTTCAATTTTTTTCTCTGCTTGAGGACAAACACCTTCTTTTAAAGTTCTTAATGTTAATTCTACACGTCCATTTAAATCATCAACTGCGGTGTCTCTTATCGGACCTCTAACATAAGTTGTGTTCAATTGAGTAGCATCAACAAAACTTCCATCTCCTTGACTTGTCCACTCAGATGCTTTGGCCCACATTCTATTGGCTTCGAGCACAAATGGCTTTAAATCGCATTGTTGATAAGGTGATTCAGTTAGAATGTTTAACTCTGCTTGTGTTTGTATAAGTAGTGATTGCGAATCGGATGCCGTACAACCAGTTAATGGATTGGTGTATTCATATCGAATCATTGTTGGTCCTTCGTATTGTTTTGTTTTGGGAGAACTCGATGGGTCAAATTGCCTTCCTGTAACACCCATACCAGTCCATTTACCAACTGAACCACTCGGATTAATATTATTCAATTCAAATGCCTCAGCACTTGAACAAACCGTATCTGGCAAATCAATCTGAATAATAGGTAGTCCATTTACAATAATTTCAACACTATCAGTTACAGGACATCCACTTGAAGTATCTGTTAATTTAACTAAAAATTGTCCTGGTCCATATTTAGGGTCAAAGTGTTTTTCGTCTTGAATCGAATTGTTAATTTTAAATGCTGTATTTGGATTGCTTTTATCTCTAGACCCAGCAAATTCTACAGTTGTCCAAAATCCATCTAGAAAACGCTTGCCCGAACTTTGGTCATGAGCAAAACTATCTAAGTTAATTGGATTGTGGTTGATACATAATTTAGGAAGCAAATCAAATTTAATTTCAGGTAAACGAATTACTGTAATAGTAGTTGTATCGCATGTTTGACAGCTTGTTAGGGCATCTTTGAAACAATATTCTATGATGTATTCTCCAGTTCTATCATTCTCACCTTCTGCTCCTGGGTCTAATCCAGTAGTAATCGGAAAAGTAGGTAAAGGCATAACGATAGAAGCAGGATCAACGCCCGAATTTAATGGCACGCCTATACAACGAAAACTTTGTATTCCGCCTGTTTTTATAAATGGTTTTAATACCAATTTATCTAGAGTAATTATACCAGCTCTTTGACAGAATATTCCTCCAATTTTAAGTTCAACTGGTGGATTCGAATTCAATCGCACTGGTTTACATTCAGAATTATAACAGCCTTTATAATCCTTGTATTCGTAACAAATGGTATCTCTTAATCCAGTATTACTCGGAATTTTATCGTTAGTTATAAATTTCGGGAAATCGTAGACAAAAGAATTTACGCCTACCGGTCCTCCTGTTATCCAACTTGGTTGCTTCGTTTTTTGGAAATAACGCAAATCTGTTTCTGAATTGGTTTTATCTCCTGAAAAGGCTTTCGCAACTTTGTTTTGTGTCAGATTTATCGCCCCATCGGCATAACATCGAGGAGGAATATTATTGAATTGAAAACTTGGTAATAAATTGACTTTTAAATTAAACGTATCTCTGTCTTCGCAGGTAATTCCTACTTGAGTTATCTTTAAAAATAACTCATAATTGCGTTCTTCTGAACTACCTATTTTAACCGCAAAACTCGAATCATTAGAAACAGTTGCTCCAGTACCAATATCTTTCCAAGTAACTTGTTTGTAATAGCCTTTTGGTTGGCGAAGTCCTTTAACTTTTAATGTGTCTTGAATACAAATTTCTCGGTCTAATCCAGCAATTGCTAATACTGTATCATTGACAAATAACTGCATCGTATCACTAGTATGACAACCTAAACTATCTATCACTTTAGCAATATATTTACCCGCAATATTTACTGTAATAGTTCTAGAACTATCGCCATATGGTAACCAGAAATAGCGCATCGTATCGTCATTCTGAGCATCGAGTGTTGTATTTTGATAGGTACATATTCGTTGGTCAGGACCAATATTAACTATCGGATTGGGTTGATAATTGACCATAATGGTGTCTGCATCAACACATTTCTTATTGTCGGTCAGAATCAGTATTACTTTAGTAGAAGCAATCGGTTTAAATAATGTAAATTTATTAAAGGTGTCCTTATGGTTATGTACACCCAATGGACTTTCCCATTTGTATTTATAGTTTGGATTTCCATGGGCACTAGTGGGCTCGAGCGTAATGTTATTTCCAGCACAAACAAAAGTGTCTTTACCAAATGCTAATTCAATATCTAATACTGGTGGAATAATAACCGTATCAGTATAGAGCGTTGGACAATTAAAAGGAGGATTAGTAATTTCGTGTTCAATGATATATTTACCACCACGTTTAAATCGTAAACTATCTTGACTTTTTACCCCATAATACAAAGG
>JADLHV010000220.1 GCA_020848595.1 Bacteroidia bacterium | reverse complement strand
CTAGAATGCCTGAATTGACAATCCGATTCTTAGATGAGGATTTTAAAGAACACGAAATGTCCTACTTAGGAATGGCGGCTCGTATCATTCAACACGAATACGATCATATTGATGGTAAACTTTTTGTCGACCATATCAATCCGCTAAAACGAAATTTAATAAAAGGAAAACTGAATAATATCACGCAAGGTAGGGTCGAGCACCATTATAAAATGAGATTCCCTAAAAAATGATTCCTAACCAACATACGGATCCCGATAGAAAGCAGCAGTGGCAAGATATTCTTGCTTTTATGCGCGAAAGGTTTGGAAAAAATCCAAGTATGGATGCCATTTTATTTATAATAGGTATGCGCGAATTGGGTCAATTGAAAGAAAAACCCTTTAAAAAAGATGAAAAAGTAGGCCTTATGCATATTGCAACCTGTAAAATCCTAAGCTATTCTGGGCATTACGCTCTAAAAGGATTAGATGAAGATGGTTGGCCACATTGGGAACTCGTAAAACATTTGCCGGATATGTCTCTTTTGGAACAAGAAACTTATATTCGCGAACACGTTATTGAATATTTTATAAACGAACAGATAATATGAAACTATTAGTCAATCAAATTGGAATCGCTTCGATTGCGATTTTATTTGCAACTGCAACTTGCAACAACAGCGCTAGTACCGAAAACGAAGCTAATGCCTACTCAGATGTTAACTCAGAAATGGTAGATAATATCTCTACTCCGGCCGATATGAGTACTCTACCTCAAGATTCTATCACCCCTCAACAAGCCCTTGACACCATTGCTATCGTTACAAGTAAAGGCACAATTAAAATTGTTCTTTTTAATGAAACGCCTTTACATAAAGCTAATTTCCTTAAATTATGTAATGAAGGTTATTATGATGGTTTATTATTCCATAGAGTAATTCCTAATTTTATGATTCAAGGTGGTGACCCTAATAGTAAAAACGCTCCTAAAGGTCAAATGTTGGGTAATGGTGGACCAAATTATACGATTCCTGCCGAGTTTAATCAAAATCTTAAACATACCCGTGGTGCTTTAGCTGCTGCTAGAACTGGTGATGAGGTTAATCCTCAAAGAGAAAGTAGTGGTTCTCAATTCTATATTTGCCATGTCGCTACTCCATTCTTAGATATGCAATACACTGTATTTGGTAAAACAGTTGATGGATTCGATGTTATTGACCTAATTGCTAATGCTCAGAAAGACCAATACGATAGACCTGTTGAAGATATTAAAATCTTAAGTACTAAAGTGCTCACTAAAAAAGCTGAGCCTAAAGCTGATGAACCTAATAGTAAGAAAAAAACTAAAGGTAAATCTAAGTAATCGTTTAATCTTTCTTAATATGAAGCATCTACTTCTATTAGCTTCTATAGTTTTATCTTTTATTTCTTGTAAGAAAGAAACTATTATAGAACAGGACACGCCTGCTGTCGTTACGTATCAAATTATTGAAATGGAAACCAATCATGGCAATATGTATATCTGGTTGTATGACTCAACGCCATTACATAAAAGTAATTTCATCAAATTGACAAGTGAAGGATATTTTGATTCTACAACCTTTCATCGTGTTATTCCTAATTTCATGATTCAAGGTGGCGACCCAAATAGTAAAGATGCTGATACTGCAAATGATGGAACGGGTGGTCCGAATTATACAATTCCAGCTGAAATTAGAAGTGATATCAAACACAAACGTGGTGTTATAGCGGCTGCTAGAACAGACAATCCAGCTAAAGCTTCTAGTGGTTCTCAGTTCTACATAAGCGTAAGCACCTCAGGCACACAAAACTTAAATGGTCTATACACTGTATTTGGTTACGTAATGAAAGGAATGGAATTCGCCGATTTAATAGTCAATCAACCTAGAAATAAAACGAATAATCGTCCCTTTATTAATCAATACATGAAGGTACGTGTTATCCAAAAAACTTTGCAGCAAATAAAAGATGAATTCGGATATACTCCTGAATTTTAATCTCAATTTGCCTTTCGTTTTCTTAATTAACTTTTATTGAAATGATATCCTGATTGGATTTCAAATTGTAGATCTTATTACTTTACTATCAGGTGAGTTTTATTATTCTAAAATAGAAATCTTAATATAAATATGATTTATAAGATTATATAATTACTCTTTACTTCCTGCGACTTTACTGCTTTTATATGCTGGATAAATTCCAGTAATTAAACCTAATCCTATTGCTGTAGATGCTACTAATAAGACATCCTTCCAAAGCAATACAACAGGATAGTTTTCTA
Source organism: Bacteroidia bacterium (assembly GCA_020848595.1). Classification (GTDB taxonomy): domain Bacteria; phylum Bacteroidota; class Bacteroidia; order NS11-12g; family UBA955; genus JABMMZ01. The sequence goes on along the minus strand of JADLHV010000220.1, from coordinate 6,473 downwards.
TAATAGCCCCTTTCATTTTAATTAATCCATAATGTTGTTGAAATAGAACTAAACTGATACCGATTACCAATCCTGCAATTGTACCAATAGCCGAGATTAAGAAACCATTAGTAAAAAATATATTTCGAATCATGCTTTTACTAGCCCCTACTCCTACTAGAGTAAGAATATCAGATTTTTTTTCCATTACCAACATGGTTAAACTGCCTAGAGCATTAAAAGCTGCAATCATAAGAATGAATGAAAGAATAGCAAAACTAGCCCATTTTTCACTTCTAAACATTTTATACAATGATGCTTGCTGCGACATTCGGTCTTGTACTTTAAAATCAGCACCCATGATAGAGCCGACCTTCTTTAAAATATCATCCGAACTATAGCCTTTTTTCATTCTTATTTCAATTGACGATACTTGATTTTGTCTTTCAAATAGTTTCTGAGCAAAATCGAGTGGAACAAAAACATATTTATTATTGATAATATCATCCATTGTAACAATTCCAGCCGGTTCTATCTCCATGTCTTTGATAGCTTCAGGATCATTGGTATTAAAATCACCACGTCGAGGAGTAATGATAGACAAAAGTGAAAAAGGACCTCCAATATTTGAGTTTATCTTCAATGCTATGCCAGCACCTAAAATGGCAAAATTATAATCTTGCGACTTAATCAATGGTTCACCATCTGAAACTAAAGGCTCCAATCCGTTTAATTTAAAATAGTTGGAATCTACACCCTTAATAGAGCAAACCGTTTGATATTCCCCATTTCTTATAGCCGCATTATCTTCCATAACAGGCCAAACATAGGCTACTCCATTAATTTTATTTAGTTTAGATTTATATCCTTCGTATTCAAACACTTTACCATGAATTGGTGTAATTTTTACATCAGGATTAAAACGGTTATACAAAGAAAATATCAATTGTTCAAAACCATTCATAGTACTAAGAATGATTATCAATGCAGCAGTACATACAGCAAATGCTAATACAGCAATTGATGAAATAATATTTATGGCATTACGTTTTTTCTTGGCAAATAAATAACGCCGCGCTATGAAAAAGGTAACGTTCATCCTTGCTTAAACGCCTTAACTACAATGCACTTACCTTTTTTGTGTTTAAAATTTATATCTAATAAATTAAGGATAAAGACAAATGGAATACTGATTAAAGTATAAATCGGTAAAATAACAAATGACAATCTTGAAGCTTTAATCATACTAGAAGGCCAAGCTGTAGTAATTTTCCAACTTAAAATACCTGGCGTTCCATATACATAACGAGCTTTAACTTTAGAAAAACCGATGCCTTTTAACATGTGTTTTAGTTCAAGAATACCATAACCATTCCGATACTTCTTATCTTTATATACACCAATATTAAGTTTACTTGCTTTATCGTCGGCGTAATTACTCGAATTAAAAATTATTAAAATGCCAGGCTTCTTTAATGATTCATACAAGTTCACTAAAGCCCTATGATCATCTTCTACATAATTTAACAGATTTATAGCTAAACTCAAATCATACACCTCATGGTCATTTAGTTCAAGAACATCTGTTGTGCGACAATAAATATTATTAATATGTTCTTCTAAAAAATAATTAGAAGATTGAACGACCATATTGCAATCTTTATCAATAGCTGTTACAGTGTATTTATTAGGTTGTTGAGCAAATAAACCGAGCAATTGCCCCATACCAAATCCGGGATATAACACATGTTGAGAGCGTTTTCTTCTACGACCGCACAATTTAATTTCGCGGCGAATTATATTATTTTTCAACAAAAGCGAATGGGTAAGAAAAATATAAAATTTCCTCATCCATGCATGATTTCTAAGCAGGTCAGTAAAAATCTCGTTATTGACTCTTGTTGGCATTAGATTATTTCTTCTCTCTAGATTCTCTCTCTTCTTTCAACTGTTCAAAAATCTTATCGAATTTCAAAGCATCGTCTAAACTTTTATCTTCAAAGAAGGTTAATTCAGGAATAATTCTAACCGATTTTCTGATTTTTGAGGCTAAGTCTTTGCGAATTTGCTTGTTTGACAAATTAACAAGATCCATAATGGCTTGTCTATTCTTGGTATTATAGATACTAAGGTAGGCTTTTACATAACCTAAATCTGGGCTTGTACTCACATCCGTTACGGTAATGAAAGCGCCCTCAAACCAATCGTGCATGCGAGCTTGAAAAATAGTTCCTAGCTCTCTTTGCATTTCTCTGTTAAATTTTTCGGTTCGAGTACTCATAATTATTTACTGCAAAGTTATAATTTGCGGACCTTATTTTATTGTATCTTTCGAATTAATTTATAAATATTTCGATGCACCTATTTAATTGTATATGGGAAGGCCTTGCAACAGGATTTGTTTTAAGCTTAATGCTAGGGACAGTTTTCTTTGCTTTAATCAAGAATAGCATTGCTTTCGGCCCTAAAACTGGAGTATTTATCGCTACAGGTGTTATCATCTGCGATATGCTCTTTATTTCTCTTGCTCTGCTTAGCGAACCTTTTGCAGAATTTTTATCCAAATATAAAAAAACCGTATCTGTTGTCGGTGGGTCGATGCTTATCCTTATGGGCATCTTCATGATCTTTAAAGCTAATCCGAAAATTAAGGAAGGTAAAGCTTTCGGTCAAGGTTCTAATCTCTATTATATCGGGAATGGCTTTCTGTTAAATGCTGTTAATCCAATAAATTTTTTCATTTGGTTAGGAATTAGTTCTTCTCTTACCATTCAATTTCAATACAATATGAATGATAAAATTATTTTTTTCGCCTCTAGTCTCGTCAGTATCTTCTTCGCAGAAATTGGAATTGCTCTGTTTGCAGCTAGACTCGGAAAATGGGTCAGCCCAAAAGTACTAATGCGCATTAATCAAATATCAGGATTAGTTTTTATTGGGGTTGGACTGAAGTTGATTTTCGTTTCGTAGTGACTTTTGCCATGTAATTTTAGCGAAATATGAAAATCCTGCTAAAAAGAACATAAGTGCCGAATATAAAAACAAGGATTCTCCATCATAGGATTGATAGAGATATAAAATACCATACCCGATATTGCAAGCAATCCAATACCACCAACAAACTATGTCTTTCTTGGTTTCTAAATAAGTCGCCCATATACTCAATATTGCAAGCGATACATCTAAAAAATTAAGTATACTTAAATCTGGGCCCCAACTTATTGCACTAAGATTGTTAATTAAAAAAATCAAAATCAATATGAGCAATATACTGACTAAGTGAAACGTTTTAGAATAACGATAACTGGCCTTTCTATCAGATTCAAAGTAAGACCAATTTAAAAAACCGTTTACACCTAATAGAAAATAAAATATTTGCAAAATAGCACTGCCAAATAGTTCCAATTGATAAAAAAGCACAAAGCTTAATGCAGAAGATATACAACCGAATATCCATGCAATAGACTTCTGTTTAGTTGCATAGAATAAATAAAAGAGCACAAATGCTACCGACCCTATTTCCAGTATATTCAACACCTGTGGCAAAGATGCATTCTATTCCATGTTTTTAAAAACCTAATTTTGCATTTATTGTGAAAAAAATATTTCTTCTATTGTCTATTTTAATTAGTGCCAATGCAAATGCTCAATTCAGAAAATATTGGGACAGTGTTAAATATGACTTGAATCAAGATAGAAGTTGGTTTATTTGTTTAGATGGCAAAAATAGTATTGTACGGGATTTGAAATTAAAAATGTTTGGATTACAATCGGGCTATACTTACAATAACAGAACAAATATCTTTCTAGGCTATTACGGTTCTTACAACAATGAATCGATTATTCTCGAAAATCCGACGGCTCCTTTTGGCAAAATAGATAGCAATACAGTTTATGCCCGTTATAAACTTTCCTATTTAAATATTGGTACTGAATCTTATTTTGTAAATTCAAAAAGATGGCGCATGGCAATACCAATCACTTTTGGAATTGGTTCCGGAACCGACGAAAAATTCAAAAGGAATGCAACATTTGAAAATGTTTTCGAAAAATCTAAACACACAATTATGCCCTTAGAAATAGGGTTTTATATAAACTATAAAATCAAATGGTGGGTATGGGCTGGCGCCGGCTTAGGCAGTCGATTTGCTTTAAATGCAAGTGCCTATAGTGGTAGTTATTATACGTATGGCATTTCTTTAAGATTTGGTGAAATGTATTCACGCGCTAGAGACTGGTATAAAAAACAACAAAAATAGTAATCAAAAAAAACGGTCCCTATTTAGGAACCGTCTTAAATTATTAGTTAATCGAAGTTTACTTTTCTTTATTTGCTTGACTTAAACTTTAGTTTTCTTCAGTCTTAGCGTCTTTATTATTAGAATGACTTTCGTCTTCTGGCTTATCTTTAGGTGGTTGCGGACGTTCTTTTAAAAGCCCTTTTTCAAACAACAATGAACCTAAGAAAAACTCTAATTGATGCTCATCTATTTTCTTACCTAAAATTTTAGCATCAGAATCTAAAATAAAGATTGTTGGATTTGATTGAATATTGTAATAGTATCTATACAAAGGCCATTCGCCATATTCGTTAGTCTTACATACGTTTAACCAATCTTGTACATCTTTATTTTCTCTCACTAATTTTCGCCATTCGGTATATTTGCCTTCTGTAGAAACGGCATACACTTTAATACCTTGAGCTTTATATTTTTGATAAACTGCATTGACTATTGGAATAGCTTGTTTACAGTGACCACATGTAGGGTCATAGAAAAAGACAATGGTAAAAATTCCCATATTTTCGTATAAACGATGGAACTTACCAGCAGTATCTGCTAAATTTAAATCTGGAGCAGTTTTACCACACATTGTTGGAGTGGCTCTTCTAGCTTCATCGCACATTTTCTTCTTACCTGCAGTATCATCGTACCACCAAGCTCGACCAGTGCAATAATATCTGTTAATCATGTGAATGGTAATATTATCCATACACATTACTTTTCTGTCTTGGAATTTTTGAGTAAGATACTGAACAAAGTATTTTTGAATTTCAGTATTTGGAACAGTTAAACCAATTAAATAATCAACAGCTCTAGTTAATGAATCGTAATCTTGAAAGACTAGTTTATCAATATAATCATCAATCTTTTTTGTCAATAAGCCTTGAGGTGCTCTAATTAATCCAGATTCATTGAAATCGATATTATCCCAAAAGTGATTTTTATAAAAACGATAATCATACATAGAATCTTTAGGGTCTGGATTAGCTGGAATCTTAACGGTTGTAAATGCTTTGAAAATTTTAGTTAGTAAATGATTAGAATTATCTGTCATATACTTTTCTCTAAAATTGAAAAACACCTTTTCTAAAGAGTCTCTTTCAGCAGTCAATGCTTTTTTAAGCTCTGTATTTCCGCTTGCATTGGCTTGTTTGATTTGTTGTTCAAGGTCATAACTTCTTCTACCATTGATAGCTCTTTGTTTTTGATAAGCTGCAAAAGCTATATTTTCTGCACTACCTTCAACCTTTATTTTAGTTTCATCTTTAGAGGTATCTGCTTCAAAATAGAAAACTTGATCGTCTGTAATGGGTAATTCAAACCACCAATCCATTTGAGGAAAAACAATCATGTACATACCACGTTGTAATTTTGGATTGCCAGTGAAAGTACCAACACCATTTGCATCTAAATGACAGGTATCTCTAAAATATTGCTTATCGGCAAAATTATCTGCTAGATAAATATCAATATTATTGAGTCCTTTAATCTTAACTTTTATGGCATAAGTGCCAGGATCTCTTCCAATATTTTTAACATCAAACTTTGAAGAACCGACATTTACAGACTCAGATTTGGCCGAATTGGCTGCCGTATTTGGCTTAGCTGCAGCCTTTGCTGTAGTTTTTTGTCCGTATCCACTTAATACAACGGACATTCCAACAAATGTTAGAAAAGCAGTTTTTAATAAGAATTTATTATTCATTTTTGTTATAACGCAAATTTATTGTCTTCGAATTAATTTATAGACAATAATTTTGCCAAAAAGGTTTACTGACACAAATATGACAGAACATAATTTTTTCAACAATGTTTATGAGCTTGTAAAGCTTATCCCATTCGGACGCGTTACCAGCTATGGTGCTATTGCCAAATACTTAGGCTCAAAATCATCTAGCCGCATGGTTGGATGGGCACTCAACGCCTCTCATGTTCCCGATTTTGATATTCCAGCTCATCGGGTGGTCAATAGAAATGGTCAACTTAGTGGGAAAGCACACTTTGGTGGAAATCGTATGCAAGAATTACTCGAAAAAGAAGGGATTGAAGTCGAAAATGATAAAGTTAAACATTTCAAGGAATTATTTTGGGACCCTGAAGTTTTGACACCTTAAATACTATAACTCAAATTCTTGCTCTAATTTCGGAATAATGACGGTATCTAGTCCAATTTTCTCTTTAAACTTGATTAGACTTTCTACATCTCCATGG
>JADLHV010000219.1 GCA_020848595.1 Bacteroidia bacterium | reverse complement strand
TTTCTTTCGTAACGCTTACGGAATTTCTCAACTCTACCAGCTGTATCCACAAGTGTTTGTTTACCTGTGAAGAAAGGGTGACTCTTATCAGAAATCTCTAATTTGTACAATGGATATTCTTTACCATCTTCCCAAGTAGCAGTTTCTTTAGTATCTACACAACTACGTGTAAGGAAAGAGTGATCACTGGTTAGGTCCTTGAAAATGACGAAACGGTAAGTGGACGGATGTATGCCTTCTTTCATGATTATTCTTTTTTTGGGAGTGCAAAAGTATGGAATATTTTCAAAGTTTCAAAAGAATTTACTTAGAAAATTAAAAAAATCTAAGTCTATTTCTACAACCTATTTAATATAAACAAGTATTTATTAAATTTACTTTAATTGTAAAACAAAAAATAACTCAATTTAATATTGCTTTAACAATCTTATATTCAGATGTAAACGTATCATATCCGAAAAAATAAACATGAGTTCCATCCGTTGAAACGGAATTAATACTTAAACCATTGGGTGCGTTATAAGCTTCAAGCACTTGAAAATCTGGATTTATCCTAATCTTATGTAGTATACCATTTTTCAAACATAGATAAGTGTTATTACTATAATATAAGACATTTTGGCAATCGAAATCGTTTAAATCATAAATTTCATTAAAATTTGCATTTTCTGTACCATTCAAGAGCTGGTTAGCATCATTATAAACGTAAATTTGACCATTCAACTGATTGATAGATATAGTTTTAGGATAATTAACATTGTTATTCGAGATATCTTTAAACCCAGAAGTGCTGTATAACTGAATTTTACTTGTTTGATCGGTATAAGCCAAGTAAAGATTCCCAGAATAAAAATAAGTACTAGCTGGTCCACTGATATCTGTACTATCATCCGTTATTTCATTCATTATATTATAACGATAAACTACGTGTCTATTACCCACTTTACTGTAAGGAAATAGATGGTTTACGTCTATTCCAAAAGGAATTGAATTTATATTCATCCACTGAGGCGCTCGAACTGTTTTGCTAATAGTAACAGGTTTTAACCATGTAGATGGATTAATATCAGAACGTTGAGTCCTAACAAATTTAGAAAAACTTGAAGGTGTATCATAAAGAATCAAAGTATCCTTATCAACCGTATAATTATAGAGATTAGCAAACATAAAAACCTGCTTATCAGTAGCATTAAAAACAAAAACAGATTTTGATTTAAATCCAAACTTATTTTTTGTTAAAATATTTAAATAATTAGAGCCGTCGTTTGGAAAGACATAAAAATTGGTATCTGCACTATTCGAAAGACTCCTCCAAGTGCCAAATAAAGAAGCTTGAGGCAGATTAACTTGTTGGATAATTGTTTCCTTTTTAGAACAAGAGAGTAGGATCAAAAAACATAAAACACTAATAATTAGACTATTAAAAAACCGCATGACGAAAATAAATAATCTTCTAACTTACAAATAAAAAGAACAAACAAACAAGTTTAAAAATTCAGTAGATGTTTATAAAATATAGTATGATGTAAATAAAGCTAAACTTGACAGACCTAATTTCGCTCATTAAAAATATGGCAAATCAGGAACCTAAATATTCGGAAGATAGTATTCGGTCGTTAGACTGGAAAGAGCATATCCGATTGCGCCCCGGAATGTATATCGGGAAACTCGGAGATGGATCGTCGCCAGATGATGGTATTTATGTGCTTGTTAAGGAGATACTCGATAATAGTATCGATGAGCACATGATGGGACATGGAAAAAAAATAGAGGTAACCATTTCTGATAATCGAGTCATTATTCGCGATTATGGTAGAGGTATTCCATTAGGAAAGGTTATTGACTGTGTTAGTAAAATTAATACCGGAGGTAAATACGATTCAGGTGCCTTTCAGAAATCGGTTGGATTAAATGGAGTTGGTACAAAGGCGGTTAATGCTTTATCGACTTATTTTAGTGTACAATCTTTTAGAGAAGGGAAGACAAAGCAAGCTGAGTTTTCGAAAGGTGAGATAGTAACCGACCATAAGGAAGGCAAGACCGATGAAAAAAATGGTACACGCATCGTATTTGAGCCAGATGGTACTATTTTTAAGAATTTTAGATTTATTCCAGAGTACTTAATAGAGCAAATATGGAATTATGCTTTTTTAAATTCTGGTTTAACTATACAATACAATGGGCAGTCGTATCTTTCTAAAAATGGATTAAAAGATTTACTCGAGCGCAAGGTCGATTTAGAAACTGTGCTCTACCCTATTATGCATTTTAGGGAACCAGATTTTGAAGTTGCCATTACGCATGGTCATCAATATGGAGAAGAATACTATTCCTTTGTCAATGGACAGTTTACGACACAAGGTGGAACACATTTAAGTGCACTAAAAGAATCGGTAGTAAAAGTATTGCGCGATTTCTATAAAAAAGATTTTGATGCTTCTGATGTGCGTACATCTATTACAGCAGCCATAGCAGTGAGAGTTCAGGAACCCGTTTTCGAATCTCAAACAAAAACAAAATTAGGCAGCACCGAAATTGCACCTGGTGGTCAAGGGATGCGTTCTTTTGTACTCGAAAATCTATCTAAGGTTTTAGACAATTATTTGCATAAAAACCCATCTACAGCAGATGCTATTTTAAAGAAGATTCTTCAAAACGAACGCGAAAGAAAAGACATGGCTGGAGTGCGTAAATTAGCACAACAAAGAGCTAAAAAAGCCAATTTACACAACAAAAAACTACGTGATTGCAGAGTACATTTAAATGATACCCGTGATGAAAAATTTGATACAACCATATTTATAACTGAGGGAGATTCGGCTAGTGGTAGTATAACTAAAAGTAGAAATGTCGAATATCAAGCAGTATTTAGTTTAAGAGGAAAGCCCTTAAATTGTTTCGGACTTAAGAAAAAAGTCGTTTATGAAAACGAAGAGTTTAATTTATTACAACATGCCTTAGATATAGAAGAAGGATTAGATAATTTGCGTTTCAATAAAGTGGTTATAGCAACCGATGCCGACGTAGATGGTATGCATATTCGCTTGCTATTAATGACCTTTTTCTTGCAATTTTTCCCCGATTTAGTGCGAAATGGTCATGTTTATATTTTACAAACGCCCTTATTTAGGGTTAGAAATAAGAAGGAGACCATCTATTGTTATTCGGATGAAGAGCGCCAAAAAGCCATTAAGAAATTAGGTCATAAACCTGAGATTACACGATTTAAAGGTTTAGGTGAAATTTCTCCAAACGAATTCGAACAATTTATTGGTGAAGACATGCGCTTAGAACCTATTATACTTTCTAAAGAAACGAGTATTGATAAGTTATTAAAATACTACATGGGTAAAAACACACCAGAAAGACAAGAATTTATTATTGATAATCTCTACATAGAAAAAGATTTATCTGCCGAATTACCAGAATCTGACGCCGTAGCTGAAGATGATGAGGAAGCAGCGGCATAAAGTTTAAAATTGAATAAAGGAAAAAATGGATATAGAAGACGACGAAGAACATATTGATAGTATAGCGCATCATGGTCACAGAGATGGTAATGGTATTTTACCTGTATCTGGATTGTATGAGAACTGGTTTCTAGAGTATGCTAGTTATGTTATTTTAGAAAGAGCAGTACCAAATCTATTCGATGGATTAAAACCTGTCCAAAGACGTATTCTTCATGTTATGAAGGAAATGGATGATGGTCGATTTAATAAAGTGGCCAATATCATTGGTTCGGCTATGCAATACCATCCACATGGAGATGCGGCAATTGGAGAAGCCATTTTAAATATGGGTCAAAAAGACCTGATGATAGAAACCCAAGGAAACTGGGGTGATATTAGAACAGGTGATTCTGCAGCTGCTCCTCGTTATATTGAAGCTAGATTATCTAAGTTTGCTTTAGAAGTTACTTTCAATGAGGAAACAACAGAATGGCAATTAAGTTATGATGGTCGTAAAAAAGAACCTATTACATTGCCAGTCAAATTCCCATTGGTATTGGCTCAAGGTGTTGAAGGTATTGCAGTTGGATTAGCAACCAAAATTATGCCGCACAACTTTATTGAATTGTGTGAAGCCAGTATCGATCTTTTAAAAGGAAAACGTGTCAGTGTTTTTCCAGATTTTCCTACTGGTGGTATGGCCGATTTTACTAATTACAACGAAGGAAAAAGAGGCGGAAAAATACGTTGTAGAGCTAAAATCGAAAGCGCAGATGGTAAGAAGGTCCTAATAAAAGAAATTCCTTTTGCTACAACGACCGAAAGTGTTATTGATAGCATTTTAAAAGCCAACGATAATGGTAAAATCAAAATCAAGAAAGTCATTGATAATACCGCAAAGGATGTAGAAATTGAAGTACAACTCGCTCCAGGTGTTAGTACCGATATGACCATTGATGCCTTATATGCCTTTACAGATTGTGAAGTGAGTATTTCTCCAAATGCTTGTGTTATTACGGAAGATAAGCCTGTATTTTATAGTATCAATGATATCTTACGTCAATCTACTGAGAATACTCTCCATTTGTTAAAACGCGAACTCGAAAATGAATTGGGACACCTCGAAAACAAATGGCATTTCAGTTCATTAGAAAAGATATTTATTGAAAATAAAATATACAGACATATAGAGGACTGCGAATCTTGGGAAGAAATTCTTAAGATGATTGATACTAAGATAAAACCTTTTAAGAAATTACTTAGAAGACCTGTTACAATGGATGATATAGCCAAACTTCCAGAGATTAGAATTAAACGTATTTCTAAATATGATGCTTTTAAAGCGGATGAATATATTAAAGGTTTAGAAGAGCAAATTGGACATGTAAAAAATCATCTTGATAATCTGACAGATTTTGCAATCGATTACTTTAAAAATCTTATTAAAAAATACGGAAAAGGCAGAGAGCGTAAAACTGAAATACGCATGTTTGATAAGATTGAAACAAATGTAGTAGCAGTAGCTAATGAGAAATTATACGCCAACTATGCTGAAGGTTTCGTTGGATATGGTTTAAAAAAGGATACCTATATCTGCGATTGTTCGGATATTGATGACATTATTGCCTTTAGAAAAAATGGTACTTATGTAGTGAGTAAAGTTTCGGAAAAACAATTTCTTGGCAAAGATTTATTATATGTCGATGTGTACAGAAAAAATGATGAAAGAAAGGTGTATAATGTTGCTTATTACGATGGCAAATCTGGTGTTAGTTTTGTAAAACGTTTTAATGTTTTAGGTGTTATTAGAGATAAAGAATACGATATCACTATGGGCACCAGTGGCAGTAAACTTTTATATTTTACAGCGAACAACAACAGTGAAGCTGAAAAAATCGGTATCCATCTGAGCAATATGGCATCTGCTAAAGTCAAGTATTTTGATTATGATTTTGCTACTCTAGATATTAAGGGAAGATCTTCTAAAGGTAATACACTAACTAAACATCCAATTAGAAAAATTGAATTAAAAGAAAAAGGTAAATCTACTTTTAAAGGTCGCGATATTTGGTATGATCTAGATATTGGTCGACTTAATGTAGATGGTCGTGGTCAGTATCTTGGAAATTTTACAAGTGACGAAAAAATCATCATCTTATTTAATGATGGTAGTTATGAGTTAACGGATAATGAACTTTCAAATAGATATACAACCAATGATATTTATTTGATTCAGAAATTCCACGAAAAGCAACCTATCAATGTTTTACATTACGATGCATCTTCTAAAAACTATTATGTCAAAAGGTTCTTAATTGAAACAAGTACGGTTGGCAAGAAGTTTAGTTTCATCAATGAAAAACCAGGCAGTAAACTCATTTTGGCAAGTACGCACGAAAATCCAGAGATAGAAATAAAAACGGTGAGTGCTAAAGGTGAGAAAAAAACTGAATCTATCTTATTGGCAGATTTTATTGAAGTGAAAGGATGGAAAGCCTTGGGAAATAAAATCACTTATGATAATTTCAAGTCAGCTAAATTACTCAGTGAAAAAATTGGCGCTTGGCAAGAAGAGGAAACCGAAAACAGCAACGATAAAAGTTCAAAGGATGCCGATGGCGGTATAGTTATAGATGAACTAGACGGACAAAAAACACTATTTTAAACCCATATATTTACAATTTTAAAAATGAAAAAATCATTAAAAACATTAGGATTTGCTGTATTAATCAGCATGATATCCCTGAACTTAAATGCTCAAAGTCTTAAAGTTCCGGCTCCTAGTCCAACTCAAACTTTGAAACAAGCATTTGCTCTTTCCGAAATCAGTATCGAATATTCACGCCCAAGTGCTAAAGGACGCGCTATTTTTGGCAATCTAGTACCATTCGACCAAATTTGGAGAACGGGTGCTAACGCTTCTACTAAAGTAACTTTTGGTGAAGATGTAAAAATTAACGGTGACAAATCTTTGACTGCTGGCACTTATGCTTTATACACTAAACCTGGCAAGACTTCATGGACAATTATGTTTTATAAAGACCTTAAATTAGGTGGTAATGTTGCCGATTATAAAACAGAAAACGAAGTTATTAGTTTCACTGTTCCTGCAAAACACATTGCAGACACTATCGAAACTTTTACTATCAATATCGATAATATGAGTAGTAATAAAGCCAATATCGTTTTGTCATGGGAAAACACAAAAGTAGTTTTTTCAGTAGAAGCGAATATCGATGCAAGCATTATGAAAAGTATCGATAATGTCATGAATAACGATGGTCGACCATACTATCAAGCGGCATCATATTACTACGAAAATGGCAAAGATTTAGCACTTGCTTTAACATGGGTTAATAAAGCCGTTGAACAAAATCCAAAAGCTTATTGGGTTATGATGTTAAAAGCTAAAATTGAGCATAAGATGAATGATACGGCAGCTTCAATTGCGAGTGCTAACAAGGTTAAAGCATTAGCGAAAGAAGGCAATAATAACGATTACGTAAAAATGGC
>JADLHV010000218.1 GCA_020848595.1 Bacteroidia bacterium | reverse complement strand
TACCATATTAACGGTAGTGGTTACTTCATTATCAGTAAAAGTATTTGTCCATTGAGTTCTTGGCATATCAGAATTAACGACGCCATTTTCATCACAAAATGCATCTAATCCCGAAAATCCTTTATGATGTTCTATTGTAATATAATCATTTTTACACCAATGACACTCATTTTCTTCTTCATTACTTTCGGTGTTATACATCTCATATAACCACATTCCTCCATCTCTAAAATCCATTGATTTTGTTCTGGTCTTGTATGGCTTTGGAGCCCACCATTGGTCGAGGATTTCTGGATTTGTCCATGCTTCCCATACAAATTCAATATTGGCATTAAATTCACGTTTTACATGAATTGTGTTTTGCTCTTTATTTACTGTAAAGTCAAATTGTAGATTACTATTCATTTCTTATTGGATTTTAATTTTTCTAAAACTTCGTCAAGTTGTTCAAATCGTTTGCATAATTGTTTTTTGAATTGCTCTAACCACTTTTCAATATCTTTCATTTTATCGGTATTAAGATGATAGTGAATTTCTCTACCTTGTTGTTCAAATCGTACAATTTCGCATTCAGAAAGTATTTGAAGATGCTTTGATACGGCTTGCCTACTTGATTGAAAATGTTCTGCAATAGCATTAGGTGTTAATGCGCCAACTGTCAATAACATAATAATTCCTCTACGTGTTGGATCTGCAATTGCTTGAAATACATCTCTTCTAGTTTTCATTCTATTTTCAATTTGCTACTATGTGGTTGCAAATATATATGCAATTATTTAGTTGCGCAAGTAGTATTAAATTATTTTTTAAAATATTGATTTAATGCAATTGCCCACACCAATTCAGCACCGCATTACAAATGATTAACACTTATTACTAAATGAAAGGGATTATAAAGTCTTAACCTCTATTTTTAAATCGTTTGTCGGTTAAGCTCAATAAGAAATTGAGGAGGTCTACTTTCTCTTGGTCGCTAAGATTTAAAGGTTGCAATAAAGAGCTATCGATATTAATTGGTTGAGCAACGAATTTAGATGGATCATTATAATACTCGATGACCTCTTTTAAAGTTTTAAATCTACCATTGTGCATATAAGGGGCAGTAACACCAACATTTCTAAGTCCAGGAACCTTAAACTTACCAAGGTCAGCGCTATCACCCGTAATAGAAAAACGACCTGGATCGTTCCAAGTTTTACCATCGAATAAACCAATATTTTTGAATTCATCGCCAGTAAAATCGGGACTAAAGTGGCAATCGAAACATTTGGCTTTAGCGCTTAAAAACACGTCCATTCCTCGTTTAGCAGAAGCACTAAAATGCGCTTCTTTATTATTCATAAAATCATCATAAGGGGTATTAGATGATTCGAGACTACTTTCAAATTCGGCAATAGCATTGGCAACATTCGACGCATTTGGATTGGCTTTATAGAGACGATTGAATGCAGACAAATAAATTGGATTTTGCGCAATTCGGCTTATCGCTTTTTCAAAAGCTAAATTCATTTCATTAGGGTCTTCAATTGGAAAATGCACTTGATCCTCGATGTCTTTCGCACGACCATCGAAAAAGAAACGATCTCGAAATTTAACATTCATAACAGAAGGTGCATTGCGCAAGCCAAACGTCCCTTTAACTCCTCTGCTTAAAGCTACAGTATCAGAAAATGCATATTCTGGAATATGACAAGAGGCACAAGAAACAGAAGAGTCGAGTGAAAGCGATTTATCAAAAAAAAGACTTCGTCCGAGTTCTAATTTATCATGAATTTCGATATTAGACTGTTTATCTGAAAAAGAATTCAGGCTAAAACCAAGAGCAATGACAATGGCGATTACCAAAAAAAGTTTGGCGAAAGTATTCACACTGCAAATTTAACTAAATTGATTAGTTAAGAATAGAGGATTTTAACTAATTTGAATCAGTTTTTGGGCTTTAATTTAAAATTTTGAAATTAGACAAAAAAAGAGCCACTGCAATAAAACAGTGGCTCACTCTAAACCTATTTTTTCCGCTAAATATCTTAGGTAGTCGCTATTAATGAGCAACAATTACTTTACCTACCATACTCGTTTTACCTTCCGAACTTACCATGATGGCATAAGTTCCATTATTGAGTTCAGAAACATTCAATTCTATTAAGGTATTCATATCATTAACTTCGAGCACTACCCTACCCATCATATCATATAAACGAATGATTCTATCAGTTTCTGAGCTAAACTCTAAATTAAATAAAGTATTAGCTGGGTTTGGATAAATTTTTAATGCTTGAATAGATTGATTGCTAACACTTGTAAATTCTTCAGAACATAAATAGTTATAAGATGTTCTAAAATTGCTATAATCAACCAAAGCCATAATTGTAATATTATCATCGTAATCATAGATTTCATTTTTAATATCGTTGGTATCCGTGCTTCCCCAATAGTTATCTTGTAAATCATAAATTTTATAGATACCAGGAGAAGAGTTAGCTGAGAACTTAACATCATACTGACGACTGAATAAGAAATTATTTTTATTCATTACTAGTTTAGCCGTATTGTTAATGTTTCCAGCATAGAGACCTAAAAAGAATTCAGATGAATCGAAAGTATTATTGGTAAGGTCGATGGTATTAAATGAATCGAGATAGAAAGATTCAAAAACACCCCCTTTAAAATTTTTAAAAGTATTACAACGGATATAAGCATTACCTGCATAAGAGCGATTTCCGTTCATTAATCTAATAGCCGAATTACAAGCTTGACCAATAAAAGTACATCTAGTTAATGTGATATTAGCTGGAGCAATAAGTCCACACATATTTTTAACTAAACACTCGTCCATTTCTAAAAGCGCGCAAGTACCATAAATACTAGCTGGATAACCATAACCACTACCATCGAAAAAGCTTCTAACAATGCGTACTTTAGTAGTATCATAAGAACCATTAGCACCATAAATAGAGTAGTAAACATTTGTAAAACGGCAATTACTAATCATCATAGAAACTGAGTTCAATTTAATTAAATTGGTACCAGACAAACCAAAACCTTTGAACCAGCAATAATTAAAATACGATCCAGAAGAAGTGTTGAAGTTATAACCACCACTTACCTGACTGAAATCAAAATTAATTGAATCCATAACAATAACACTATCAAAAGTACCATCAGCAATTAAAGTACCTTGAACAATGATAGCGATATTTTTTACCCCTTTAACAATGGCACCTGGCTGAATTGAAACAGTTGCACCCGGTTTAATCAATGTATTTTGTCCGACATAATAAGGACTACCTGCAGCTGTCCAAACTTGATTTGAACTAATAATAGAAGGCACAGTAGTTTGAGCACTCATACCAGTTGCGATTGAAAGAGTCAATAGTACGGATAAGATTTTTTTGTATAACTTTGTCATAATATCAAATTGTTTTTATCAATGACGCTTTCGAATAAAAATGTTGCATAAATATCTATAAAAAAAATATAAAAATATTTACCGCAACATATTCAATTTAGCTCGTCTTGAATCTAAATAAAGGCCTTTTAAAAGAACCATTGCAAATATAAGAATAAAACAGTGAGTGAGATTTCCGAATCTATAATCAAGGGTTGTACTGAAAAAGATCCCGGATGTCAGAAGGTACTTTATGAATACTATTATAAAAAGATGTACGCCATTTGTTTACGATATTGTGGAGACAAAGATGAAGCTAAAGACTTATTGCATGATGGGTTCATAAAACTATTTGATAAAATTCATTTATCAGCAGAATCAGGTAAAATTGATGCTTGGGTACGTCGATTGTTTACCAATCATTGTATTGATTATGTGCGCTCGGCTTATAAACGCTATATGTTCAACAACCTTGATGAACAATCCGAAAAATGGTCTAGTACAGAAGAATCTGATGAAGAATCTGCTCAAATATTTGACCCTTTAGCCTTTTCTGCCGATCAATTAATGCTGGCAATGCAGGCTTTAAGACCCGATTACAGAACTATTATCAACTTATATGCGATTGAGAACTACTCTCATCAAGAAATTGCACAACAATTAGGTATAGAACACGCTAGCTCTCGTTCGAAATTACTAAGAGCCCGTTTGGCATTAAAGAAAATTATTCTAGAACAAAACCAATAGTGAAAGAAGAAAAACAAGATATCGACGAGCTATTAAATCAGGTATTAGGCAACTGCGAAATGGACGCCGATGGTATTGATTGGGCAGCGTTTAATCAAAAAAAGAGCAAAAAGAAACGCTTCATCTGGTGGTTCTTTGGTGCTGCTGCGTGCTTGTTGCTTTCTATTGGTATTTATAGTTATCTATCTTTTCAAACTTCTGAAAATAACAATTCAATAGTTCAAACTAATCGTACCGAAAACTCTGTTAACGCCAATAATAATCAAATCCCACAAAATCCTTCTACAACTTCCAAAGAATCAACCAATATTTTAAATTCAAATAAGCATTCAAGTACTCAACAAAAGCAACTTAAAAAAGAAGGCATTAGACAAATTAAACCGATTGAAACAAATCCTTATCAAGATTTTAAACCTTTACTTAGTAATCTTCCAATCGATTCAATTCAAAATAGTGAGCTTTTGCCGATATTAACTGAACAAGTGTTTTCAGATAATTTGGAGGAGCAATTTAGATCAAGCTCTATACACCCTATTCCATATTTTGGATTTCCATTAAATTCTCCTTCTGAAATTCGACATAAAACATTAAAAATCAAGCAGAACGGTAAAAACCTATTTGAAATTGGATTTTCAGGCTTCGTATTCACCAATTCATTGAAAATCATGGATATAGGCAAAGCATTTATACATAAAGACTACGCCGCAATCAGAACATCTTCAGAAAAGCCAGATGGTGCATTTGATTTCAGAATTGGATTTGGAAGAAAAATAGCTAAGTTTGATTTTTTGATTGGTTTAGGCTATAGCCGCAGAAATATGACAGGCAATTACCATTTTAATTATTCCGAAAAACCCTTGATTGATGCAGATGGTAAAATTATTGGCTATGACATTAATACGCCTAAATTAATTCAATACACTTCGCATCAAAGATTCAATTTTATTGAGATTCCTATTCAAATGCGGTATGAAATTATACGTTTTACAAATAATCAAAGGATAAAATTACACTTAGGATTTGTGCCTCAGTTTTTAAAAGGTATAGGAGGTC
>JADLHV010000217.1 GCA_020848595.1 Bacteroidia bacterium | reverse complement strand
ATGCTTTATCTGTTAATTGACAAGTCGTGTCGGTAGTCATTACTGCGGGATTCACTTCTAGCAGATCATGCTTAATTAATTCGTTTTCGCCGTCTAAGAATTTTTGCAATTCGGAATAGCGATAAGCATTACTATTATTCATTCCTTCCATCATTCTAAACACGTCAACAGAAGAAGAACCTGTTACTGTTTTCCAAGTAACATAAAGAAAAATGAACTTATTCTGTATTTCTAAATCGAACTCATTCAACTTGCTGACTAAAGGAAAATGCACGTTCTCTTCTAAATATTCAGTGAGACAAGTTAATATTCGGAAAGTATCTACTTTTCGATCATCTCGCTCCAATCCTAACTTGTAAACCAGTTCCAATAATTCGAAAATATCTTTTGGAGGTGCTTTGGTTATAATTGGCATTGGCTTATGGTCTAATATAGCATCCATAAGGACCTTATTAACCACATAACTGAGCGATTGATTCCCCATTAACCTCATTCGTATATTAACCTGCTCTTTAGCCAGTATTCCGAGTTGAAAGAAGTTATCTATGATTGTTTTAAAGGATAGGATCTTAAGTTTACTACAACCAATATGTGCAGCCAATTTCTGTAAATCTACATTGTCTTCTTCTAGGTGGCTGGCGATGAAAAGGGCTAATAAAAGTGACTCATCAGCATCTAATTTAAAATACTGCTGTAAGGTGATTGAGTCTTTTTGAATAGACGCTAGAAAGCCCTGGGAAAATTTAGAATCTTTGGCTTGTTCGTAAATTGAAATGATTGCATCTAGTGTGGGATTGTCTTGTTTAATTTCCATCTTCTTGGTTTGTAGAGCGAAGATGAGAAAAGAGGGCGACAAGGTGTGGCGCTCAATGGATAGTACATAAAAAAATGCGGGGAATTAGACCTGAGCGTAAGATGACTCTTTGTTAAGCAGCCTTTAATTTCATCAAATTAGCTTCACTATTTCTTTCACTCCAAATAATATAGTTAGCACCTTTGCTGGTTAAAGCTTCCAAATATTCTGATTTGATTGGTTTTTCTTCGTCGTTTAAAACGGCAATAGCTGTAACGGCTTTTTTACTCACTTTCTCTCTCACTGGCTTTATGTCATCCCAGCTGAAAAGAAAGCTACTTAGCGTTTGTTTATTAATTGTATTAAACGACTTTAATACTAATTCACTGTTTTTTCCCGCAATTTGAAAATCAAACATAAACTCCAATCCAGTAGAACCTTTTGAAATAAAATCGGGAGTGTAAATAATATTTTGAGTATCGAGATACGTTCTTACATCCTCTTTAAAAATGGAAGCAACATTTGATTTAGACAAAACGTATAAATCATTTAATTCCATGATTGCAGATAAGAAATTATGTTTCTTTTGTGGGAAATTCTGTTCAGTAGTTTCGATGACTAATTCTGTACCATCTAATTGAACCCCATAATTCAATAAAATTCTTTCGGCAATATTTCTTCTTTCTCCAGCCCGGTTTAATGATGTTCCTACTAAGTCCAGATTATTGAAAGTTTCTCCATTATCTGACAAAATAATTTTGCTACCGGTTTTTTTGGCATACATTTCGATAACGTCATTATACAAGCCAAAAAATGGTGTCTGTATTGCAGTCCATTCAGTGTTCTCATCAGGCAAAACAACGGTTTTGCTTTTAAGCCAAGTGTAGTAATCTTTTATCAAGGAATTAACCCAAATCATATAAGTGGCTTTTGAACATTAAAACGTGATATTATATTTATTTCTTTAGAAAATGAAATTAAAGCATCTGCAAAGTCTTCATAGCTATTTATGTCTAAAGTAGGAAAATTATAAACACCTAGGGGCACTGCCCAAGCTAAATCTTTATAACCTTGTACAAAAATATGTATATGTGGTTCATTTGTAAACCAATAGCCTATATATGGCTTTAAAAGCTCGGGAATCGGAGAGATTATAGTTTCAGGGTTTTTATGTCCCCCTTTGTAATCGATTCGAATAAGTCCTTCTTTTGAATTGTCTTCCTGACTGTGAAGAGAAATCTTAAAACTGATTTTTTTATTCGTCGATACTTCCCATAAAAAATAGTACTCTGGCTCCTCACTATTTTTCAAATAAATTCTGGTCTTATCGTCATTCAAGTTAATTGTCGTAAAATCACCATCTATTTCTTTGGGCAAGTTTATCAATTTTTTTGCTAGTTCATTTGAAAACACACTGCAAAATAATTGGATGTTTGATTGTGTAATTAGGTATTTATACTTGAATTTAAAGGGTGATTGTAAAGAGCAGGCTTTGTAATGATTAATTTATCTAAAGACATTATATCTTATATGATCTTGTGTCTTTTTCAATTAGCTTTCGCATAAAATTTTTTGAGTAACATCAATATCATCTGTCAAATAGTTACTCTCACTTACAATTAATAAGCTGTTATTATTAGGGGACTTAAAATTAGCCCCAATCCATGGGAGCCAGGGCGCCAAAAGTTGGCGGGGATGATGGGGGTTATTGCTTAAATAATTATTTTTTAAGA
This sequence comes from Bacteroidia bacterium, assembly GCA_020848595.1. GTDB lineage: Bacteria > Bacteroidota > Bacteroidia > NS11-12g > UBA955 > JABMMZ01. The sequence goes on along the minus strand of JADLHV010000217.1, from coordinate 775 downwards.
GTCTGTTTAAAGCTGTGATAGCTGACAATTTCTTCACCCAAAAATTGGCTGCCAAAAAGCATATTTACTGCTTTAAGATTATTTGCTCCATTGATTGAACCTAGCTTTATGAGCTGGTTAGATTCGACTTCAGTGGTTACTGGTTTACTGTACTGTGTTCCATTTTTTTTCCTGATATTAACGGTTAATTCGATGATGTAAAATGGGCCCATATGTGTAAATTTTAATTTAAAGTGTTTAAATGAGTAGTATTAGTGAATCACCCATAAGTTATCATCCTTGATTATAAATTGAAGCAACAGTCATTGGTGTTTCGATATTTGTATTAAATCCTAACTTATTAGACAAATGCTTTGCTTTCTCAACAGTTAACTCTTTGAACTCATATTTAGCAATTAACCTTCCCGCCCTCATTAAAGCTGAGTCAATTTTAGATATATCGGTATTAAATGAACATATAATTTGAATATTGAGGCAATCGGCCAATAAACCATCCGAAATATTTAAAATTGCAGCCACTGGGGAATTGCCGTCTGTTTCTCTATCAATTACAATTTTTTCAGCATCTTCAATAACAAATATTGAATTAGGATTTTCTATCAAAATAGATATCAAGCCAGGATTTGTTATGTTACCAGCCATATTAGGTGGCAGAAAAATGATACGCTTTTTTACTGAGCCAATTAGATATCGGATATAAGAAGTTTTACCCGTTCCTGGTTTTCCATGTAACAAGACTATTCCTTTATCATTTGATTTAGACAATCGCTTTAGT
>JADLHV010000216.1 GCA_020848595.1 Bacteroidia bacterium | reverse complement strand
TCTTAATTCCTGCATATTTTATTTGTTCGGAAGACATTACGACAATATCAGACTGGATTTCTTTATTTTCAGTTGGAGTTGATTGATTATTGCTACAAGCTTGTAATAAAAATATTGCAAACAGTGTAAAAAATATTGTTTTGTTCATTGTATTTATTCTTTAATTACCCGTCAAAAATTGGATTTCAATTAGCAGTTGATTATACTCGTTAACGGAATCGAGATAATCATTATTCACACTAATATATTGACTCATCAGCAAAGACCATTCGAGATAGTCTATTTCACCTTCTTGAAGTTTCTGATTTGCTGCTTGTTTTATCGCATTTGCATTTAGCAGCATTTCATCTTCGAATAGTTGAAGATTCTTTGACAACTGTTTTAATTGGACTAGCGATTTAGACCAATTAATCAACAGTTCATTTTGATTTAATTGCAAATTATTTATTGCCATTTGTCTTTCTAAATCAGCAGACTTTACTTTTTTAGCTTGAGCAGCAGCATTAAAAATCGGCACACTAATACCAACTTGAATAGAGTGAAAACGGGTACTACTTCCATAAAGCATATTATCGGCACCTACGCCACGCATACTCATATTTGAATAGCCAAAACTTATATCAGGTAATGCTTTGGATTTCTCTAAAGAGAGTTTGTTCTCAGAAACTTTTAATTGCTCCCATAACTGACGAATAAAAGGATGTGATTGATTAAGATTAGAATCCAAAGGCGTCCATACATATTTCAAACTATCAGCTTTAGCCAACCACAATTGATGCGTATTCATCATAAGCTGCATACGCATACCATAAATTACTTTATCGTTTTTTATCTGTCCTAATTGCATAGCGATACGAGCTCTTTGATTATCGGAGCTAGATTTTTCGATAATATCGGATGAACCAAGTTTAAGTTTCAAATTAGATTTAGTTTGAATATCTAAAAACATAGAATCCAATTCCATTAACAACTTTTCCTTTGCATCGAGATATAAAAGATAATAGAAATCCATTCTAACATTCTTCTTTAACACAAGAGCATTTAATTCATTTTCGGCATTAATAGAATTAACTTGACTTAAAAGATATACTTTATTTCGAGCATAAACAGTTGGAAAATTAAAGCTTTGGGCAATACCAAATCGATTATCAGAATAAAAACTATTGATTTGACCGAGTTCAACCACTAAGTCAGTTTTAGTTGGGTCAAAACTTGTATTAGCAATCGATAGAGCTAGTTCTTTTTTTAGATTATTATTTTTAATCAGCAGACTATTTTGCTCGGTAGAGTCGATTACTTGAGAAAGATTTAGATGCGATTGAGCATTTGAATTAAGTGCAAAAGAAGAAACTATAAAAAGTACAATAAGATTTAAATTAGATTTCATTTTATAAGATTTCTTTTGAAACAAGATATACAAAATTGGGAGTAGGAAAAGTGTTAAGAAAGTGGCAATTAACAAGCCTCCAATGACAACAGTGGCAAGAGGGCGTTGTACTTCGGCACCAGCGCCATTACTTAAAGCCATGGGTAAAAACCCTAGAGATGCAACAAGAGCCGTCATTAAAACAGGTCGTAAGCGCGAGAGTGTACCAATTTTAACAACATCAATTACATCTTCATTAAATTTAGAAATTCTTCCAAACTCAGCCACCAACACAATACCATTGAGTACTGCAAAACCAAAAAGAGCAATAAAACCAATACCAGCACTTATACTAAAAGGCATACCTCTTAATGCTAAACCAAAAATACCGCCAATAGCCGAAAGTGGAATAGCGGTAAAAATTAGTAATCCCAATCTTACAGAAGAAAAAGCAAAATACAACATTAAGAAGATAAGAGCCAATGCAACAGGCACGGCAATAGAAAGCCGTTTTTTAGCCGCATTTAAATTTTCGAAAGCCCCACCATACTTAACAAAATAACCTGGAGGAAATTTCAATTGAGACTCAATCTTATTTTGTAATTCTACAACAATAGATTCCATATCACGCCCTCTAACATTAAAACCAACGATAATACGTCTTTTGGCATCTTCTCTTTGAATTTGATTTGGACCAATTATCTCTTCGACTATTGCAAGTAAATACAAAGGGACAGAAATTTGATTTCCAACAGGGACTAATAAATTGCGCACATCATCTAAGCGTTTACGCTCCGTTTCATTGAGTCGAACTACTAAGTCAAATCGCTTTTCTCCTTCGAATACCAAACCAGCTTTTTGACCAGCGAATGCCGTTCCAATAACTTGATTGACCTCATCGATGGTTAACCCATATTGAGCAATAGCATTGCGGTCATAATCCACTATAATTTGAGAAATACCACCTATAGGTTCCACATAAACCCCTTCAGCACCATTAACAGAGTGAGCAATTTTACCAATTAAATCGGCATACTTCGCCAAAGTATCTAAGTCTTCACCAAATAATTTACAAACAATATCTTGTTTAGCACCAGTCATAAGTTCATTGAAGCGCATCTGTACAGGATATTGAAAACCAAAACTAACCCCTGGAATTTCTTTTAACTCCTCCCCCATTTTTTCAGATAGTTCATTAAAAGATTCGGCACTTGTCCACGTACTTTTATCTTTAAGAATTATCATTAAATCTTGGG
>JADLHV010000215.1 GCA_020848595.1 Bacteroidia bacterium | reverse complement strand
TAAGTAAGTCAATGTATCTACACTTTCTGTAAAGATTACTAACTTGCCTAATTCGTTTTTATCGGTATTGAAATATTCTGATTTTAGAAGCTCAACAAATACATCCCATTTAGGGTCGTTGTTTTCTTCTATGGCTTGCCATCTTGTATTTAATGCTGTTAAGTATTCAAAGTCTTTTTTAAGACCATCAATAAATTTAGGTCGTACTTTGCCATCTTTATCTTTTAATTCTTTGCTGAAATCCTTTTGTTCAAATGTTCTATTTCGTGGATTAAATTCGTCATTCTTTTTCTGCATCTCAAATTCAATTTCTTCATCGGTATATCCTTTATCCATCATATCAGTTACAGAAATAGAGGTGTCAGGTGCAATGTATACTTTGTTGTTTTCGTACATTTCTATCATATAACCTGTAGAAGTGGTTATCTTTTGCAATGACTTTTTAAATGCATAAAAACTACTTTCTAATCGCTTAATTAATTGATTGTGCATAATGCTTGCCAATGACTTTGAAATTGTTTCAGCATTTTGGTATGTTCCATTATTGGCTTCATCCGTTAAATATGCAATAGCCTGGTATCTATAAAAATCTATTTTATTCTTGTCAATAATGGTATTAAAGGTTTCTAAAAATAGTTCTGCAAAATCTGTAGGTAATAAATACTCATTGGTAAATGGTTCTGCAACTTTAGGAAAGTAAATTTTTTGTTCTATTAAATCCTTGCTGTACCTATCGTTTTTTTGCAAATCGGTTCTTGTTCTACGAATAGTAATATCTTTAATTACCTTATCTCGTATGTCGTTAAATATTTCTTGAATGGTAGCAAGATTAATAGGATTTTGGCTTATTTCTTCTTTATACTTTTGAGTAAGTGGGTAGAAATATTTTTGCAAATTATTTTCGGGTACAGAAGGTAAAGTACAGTTTCTTTCATCTTGAAATAAAGTCAATAATCTGTAAATATCATCGGGCTTATTGTTTAGTGGTGTTGCAGAAATTAAAACTACTTTCTTTTCAAAACCCTCTACACCTCCAATAAATTCTCTACCTGACTTGCATATTATTTGTAAGTTTTGAAACTGTTGGCTTTTATGATTTCTGAATTTATGAGCTTCATCTACTAATATAAAATCGTAGCGTTCTTTATCGTTCTTAAACTTACCATCTATGATTTTATCCAAACTACCATTGGTAATAAAATCGCAATAATTTTGTATTTCAAAATCTTTAAAAGTACTCGTCCAATTCTTTTCTAATGCAGGTGGATATACAACTAAAATTCTTGTTTTAGGGCCATTGGTTATAATAAACTTTTTAGTCAATAGTGCTGACATTACCGTTTTACCTGTACCCACTACATCTGCAAGAAAAAATCCATTGTGTTTTAATAATAATTCATAACCTTGATTTACTGCATCTATTTGATAGCTTAGTTTTTTGAACTTCTTTAAAGGAATATCACTAATACTATCTGGGTCATACTCTATATTTTTACCAAAGAACTCTATTAAAAATTTTACATACAATTCAAATGGTGTAGGTGTAGCATCTAAATATGTTTTCTTAATTAAAGCTGGTGCATCTACTGGCAATATGGGTGTGCTTTGTTCCCATAGCTTATCAAACTCATCATTTGCAAATTTTACATTTGTATAGTCTGAAAGTTGGATATTCATTTCATAATTATGCTCTACATCTTCTAACCCCAAGCCTTGTGCAGATAAATTAGACGAACCCATAATAACAGTATTATTAGGATTATCGCTATTGAAATTGGGTGAAAGGAAAATGTAAAATTTAGAGTGCAGTTTTTTAGAATTATGTGCTCTTATTTCTATTCTACCTTCGCCAATGTCCTGTATTAATTGTAGTATGCCTTCTTCTATGTTTTTACTATATTTAGCATTTAGTATATCCTCTTGAATGCTTTCATAAAAACTTTGTTTAGCATCTTTTGCATTTAGATTAAATAATAAACCTTGCTTTTGTGCTAAAGCTATAAATGGGTCAACATTGATACCTGCAATTATTTTCACTTTAAGTGTATCTGGAAAGTGTTTGCGAATAGCAAAATAACCTGAAGCTCTAAAGTAACCAATAACAGATTTGAAATACTCAATGTTTTGCATATTCTCAAATACTCTTACAAACTTATTGTATAGTGTATTGTCGCCTTGATTTGTAAAAAAGTTTAACCCCATTATTTTTTCCTTTTTATTGTTTTAGACACTGATTTTAGAGCTTCGTCTGCCATAGGTTCGCCTTGTATTACATCAAATAATTGATCTGCTAACCAAAGGGTAAGCAGTTCATCTATTGTGACTTTAAAAATTTTGGCAAATAATGGAATGTATTCTTTTTTAGCTTGTCTTTCGCCTCGTTCTATTTTACTAAGCTGTGGGCTATCAATTTCTAATAATGGGGCAACCTGCCGAAGTAGCAGGTTGTTTTCTTCCCTTAATAAGCGAATTTTATTACCGAATTGGTTGGACATACTATTGTGCATTAATTGACTTGTCAAATTTATGCAAATCTAAGCAAAAAGAAGCAATACAAAGTATAAAATGTTCACACTTTGTGAAAGTCTAAGTAGTCTAAGTAAAAATGAAGTGGTTAAAATGGATTGGACTTGTATAGTCCTTTGGTGGGGCTTGATAAATTGCCGTCTTTCTGTAGTTTTTTAAGGCAATTAAACAGTGTGGCTCTTGAAACTATTTTGCCTGTAACGAAATGCTCTTGTAAGTCTTTCAAATAGCACCCACCTTTTTCGGATTTAGTTTTCTCGTCAATGTATTCTAAAATGGCATCTGTGTTTGTGGTATCTTCTCTGCCGTCAGTTTCTTTAAGTAAAACGGTTTCGGGTAGTTGGTGTCCTTCTACTGCAAATTGATAGGAATTTATATCAAAGGTCATTACATTTTCGCTGTCCTCTTGTTTGTAACGAAATGCAACATCTTTTATATAACGCTTACCTTCTGGGCTTTTTCCTACACCTATCATAAAATCTGCTTCCTGTGCTAACATACGACTACCTGCCAAACTATCTATGGGAATGGGTCTGCCTATTTGCTTGGGTGTATGGTGTATTACTATGAGTGTAATTTTTAGTCTATTGCATACTTCTCGTAGCCTTAGAGCCACTTTTTTAGCTAATCCGCTGTCTTCTATACCTCCTTCATATAATCGGCTTAAACTGTCAATAATTACGAAATTTGCACCATTGTTTTTGATTATACTTTCTAACAATAACCATTCTTCTTCACTTG
>JADLHV010000214.1 GCA_020848595.1 Bacteroidia bacterium | reverse complement strand
CTGATAAGATAAATATTGTAAATTATAGTGAATTTATATTAATATAATAATATGCAACAGAAATTTCTTAGACACTTAGAAGGTAAGATAGTAGAATTGTAGGCATTACTTACTTCGGCAGGAGCTGGGGATGCTGGGAAAATACCTTCATTGGATTCTACTGGTAAACTAGATATATCTTTTATGCCTGTAGGGGTAGGGGCCGAAGTATCGGTAATTCCTGCTTCAGAAAACTTATTAGCTGGGGATTTTGTAAGCTTATGGAATTCATCAGGTATTAAGGTACGAAAAGCAGATGCATCTAATAATGCTAAAGCCGCAGATGGCTTTGTCTTATCCTCAGTAACTTCTCCAGCAAATGCCACCGTTTATGGTATTTCTAACAAAAATACTCAGTTAAGTGGTTTAACAATCGGAGTAGAATACTGGTTATCTGGTACGACTCCTGGAGGAGTTGTATTAGCAGCTTCGATTCCTACAGCAGCCGGATCTATTATCCAAATGCTTGGTAAGTCAGAATCTGCAACGGCTATGGTTTTTAATCATATAACTTACTTCGAATTAGCTTAATATGGCAATTGGGCAGTTATGCATATGTAAATCGAATAATAATGGGGAACCTCTTTTCTTTTGGGAGAGATGGAAACTAAAGACGTTTTTATTTTACAAAGGAACTAAATATACTCATATTTATCAAGATAATGAATTGTATGTAATAACAAATGATCATGTTCCAGTAAAATTTGACAAAAAGTATTTTAGATATTTATTTAAAACATAAGTGGCAAAAAGATTTCCAATTGTTAATGTATCTGGTAAGCAAAAGGAGCTGCCAGCAGGGGATGATTTAAAAGTCCAAAATGGAATTGTTTTCCCTGAGATAACAACTCCAGCTACTCCTGCAGCAGGGACAGTTATAATCTATCCGAAAGCGGATGGAAATATGTATCAACTAGATGATACCGGTCTTGAAACAAATTTAGCTACTCCAGGAGGATCTGCAAATCCAAGATATATAACGTTTGGTTATGCTCCTGGATCTGTAATACCTACTGGAGCTTTAAATATAGTATTAACTATACCGTATAGTGGTACTATTACAAAATGGTATTTATCTTCAGAAGATACTACAAACTTAACCTTAGATATTTGGGTACATGCATCGAATCTGCCTACTAATACTGATAGTATTACAGCCAGTGCTAAACCTACCTTAACTGCGGCACAATTTAATAATTCAAGTTCTTTGACAGGATGGATTACAACTGTAACCGCTGGAGATAAAATGAAAGTCGAAGTCGAAGTTAATAGCGCCTCAACTTCCTTTACACTTATAATTGAAATGAACTAATATGGCATTAAATCCGATTGCAAATGGGATGGGTTTCCAGATGGATTATTGTAACATATATTCCACAGGAACGGTAGCTAATAATACTATAAATGCGTCTGGTGAATCAGTAACACAAATAGGACGTATATACCTAGAAGGTGGAAGTGGAAGCAAAACATTATCAAGTGCTGGCGGAAAAATAACTTTTAGAACCGGAACTGTGACTTTTGCTAATGCAGGTTCTAATTTTAGAATAGGAGTACAAGATGTAGCCAGTACAGGTATAGAGACTGGTACTTTTGATGTTTATGCGGATTCTGTAGGTGGTGGAGGAGGAATAATCTCAAATACTTGGCATGAAAAAGCTATGGCTTCCGGATCAAAAACAATAACTCATGGCGACCTAATTGCTATAAGTTTTGAAATGACAAGTTATGGAGGGTCAGATAGTGTGATTATATCAAGTTTTACAAATGGGTATATGGGTAATGTAAATCAACTATTTCCGTATAAAACTGCTGATACTGGCTCAGGTCCGGTTCGAAATGCAACATCTCCTATTATTGCGTGCATAGTATTTGATGATGGGACATTAGGTTGGATAGAACCTCAGCCCATATTTCCTAATATGAACCTGATTACTACAACTTCTTTAAGTTCTAGTACAACTCCAGATGAATATGCTGCAGTATTCCAAGTGCCTTTCAAGTGTTCTATAAGAGCTGCTTATATGTACGTAGGTTCGGTAGCAAATGCAGATGATTTTGAAATCATTTTATATTCAGATGCCGAAGGAACACCTACTGTAGAACAAGCTGTGAGTGTTAGTGCCGATATCATAGGTTCTACAAGTACAAATGCGCCTTATTGGGTTAATTTTACTAGTGAAATCTTACTTCCAGGTATTAGATATGCAATAGCATTACGTCCTACAACCACAAACACGATAACATTAGGTTATCATAATTTAACATCTACTTTTGGCAATAAATATAAAAAGATGTTACCATTTGGTAGCTTGTTAAAAATGTGTTCACGAACTAATCAAACAGGGGCTTTTAGTGAGGTTCAAAGTTATTATTTACCTGCATTTGGAATATTAATCGATGCGTTAGATGATGGTGTATGTGCTGGGGGAGGAAGCAGTCCTTTTGCATATGTTAGTTAAAATAATGAAGAAGTATAAAAATTTGGATTACTAGGAGTGGGTTAATAAATTAAAATCTAATCGCAATATGTTTACAGAAATATTTGACAAAATTTTATCATTACTCCACGAAAAGAGGGAGACTATATTCGGAGTATTAATTGTAGCATTATTATGCTTTACAATATATGCACAATACGGATACACAAATGAAGACAAGGCATCATACCAGGCCGAGATAGCGGCGGCAAAAACAAAATATGATGAAGATATCAAAATTCTTCGTGTAAATTATATTAATGCGCAAGTAGAATTCAATGAGGAAATTTCTTCCTGTCATAGGGACTGTAGGGCTAAGGTTGATAGTTTAGAAGAATTTTATTTCAATGAATTTAGAAAGTTACAGAAAAAAGTAAATAATATTGATAATCGAATAAATCAAATTGTACAATGAAAACACTAGCATCTTTCTTACTACTAGGAATAATTTCAATTTTAATGCTTCCATTGTCTGACTTAGTTACAAAGGACGTAAGCCCTGGGGAAGTAACATATCTTATTCAAGACATAAAATCTTCAATTGAAGTCGTTAGAACTAAACTTGATAACATTGAAAAGAAAAAGTTTTACAATGTTGTCAATGGATTGCAAAGTAATGATTACATTAGCGACACCATTCCTGTAGACACTATTTTTATTCAAGTAGATTCACTAAATAATGAATAATGGAAACCCTGACTCTAAAAAGACAATATCAAAAAACGCAAACTCTTGGAATATTAACTGGTCCTGGCATCAGTTTAGTTACTATGGAGTTAAAGTGGCTAAATAATACACCACAAAAAAGCTGCATTCCTGAAGGAACGTATGTAGCGTTGCCTAGATCTTCTCCGAAGTACGGCAAGCACTTTCACATACAGAATGTTCCGAATAGGGATTTGATATTAATACATAATTGTAATTTTGCCTCTCAATTGCTTGGATGTCAAGGAGTTGGAAAAAGTTTCGCAGATATAAACAGTGATGGAATAATGGATATTTCATCTAGTAAGATCGCTTTAGCAGAATTAGTCAGTAAGTTTCCAAAAGGATTTGAATTAAAAATAATTTCATAAAATTGGAAGCATTAAAAATTTATAAAAACGGCCAATTTAGACCAGGACATAAGATGAGTCCTGAAATGCAATTAAAAGCTATCCGCAAAGGAAAAGAGACATGGAGCAAAAATCCAAAAGCATTAGGCGATAGAAAATATACTTATCTTTATAATTGTTGGAGGTCCTTTAGATTTACAAATAAAGGTAAAAATATTGGCTGTGAAGATACTTGGAAAATATTTCATAACTTTTATAACGATATGTTCGATAGCTATGAGGTTGGGCTAAGGTTATATAGAATAGATACCTCTAAGCCATTTTCTAAACAAAACTGTCTATGGATGACAGAATCAGAGTCACAAAGAATTCAAGGAAAATCCATATTATTAGAGTATAACGGAGAAGCAAAAACAATGACAGAATGGGCCATTGAATATGGCATTCCATTAAACGGAATGAGGCAAAGATACAAAAACTGGAAAGGCATTCGCACTACAAAGGAAATAATATTTGGTAAGGAACGCCAATCTAAAAAAATAATAACTGATTCAAAAGTACTAGAATACCAAAAACAAAGATCTAAAGCTTCTAAAATGATGGCATCATATCGATGTTCAGACAGAAAGAAGAAGTTAGAATGTGATTTAGATATAGAATTTGTTATAAATGAAATATTTAGCAAAAAATGTACTTATTGCGATGGATCAGAAAGAATTGGATGTGATAGAATTGACAATACAAAAGGACATACAAAAGATAATGTTATTCCAGCTTGTTATGAATGCAATCATTTAAGGTGGGATTTATTTTCAGTCGAGGAAATGAAAGAAATTGGAAATACTATTAAAATGATTAAATTAAAGCGTAATGGTTTGCAACAACAGGTTCGAATTATATTATAAAGGTTAGTTTGTGATTATTTGGTTTTCCCTCTATCAGCTTTG